>CAXGMH010000105.1:0-1587 GCA_964010795.1 uncultured Alphaproteobacteria bacterium | reverse complement strand
GGGCGGTTGAGCGGTAGCGGTTCCGGTGCGGCCGGATCGGCCGATGCTGCGGCGAAGCTGCGCTCGGCAGGGCTTGAGCTTGAGCGCTATGCTTTGCTGGCACAAGAGATGATAATCTCGCCCGAAAGCGAAAGCGCAGTGGCCTTTGCCGCCGGCATGGTCGACCTGTCTTCTGTTGATACAGGCGTGGACGGTATTTCTGCTGCGGGTGATGTCCGCTCTGTTTTTTGTGACGTTGACGGTATCCAGATCAGCTGGCTGGACCGCCGCGATAATGCGGGGGCTTTTGTTGCACAAGGGCTGGGGCGTGATTCAGGACAACGCATTGTCGAGGGGTTGTCGCAACGCCTCTCTGACGACCATCTCGGTGTTTATGACGGCGAAGCGATCCGCATGATTAGTGGCGGTGCGCGCGACCTGCCGCAAGCAGCAAATTGCGGCAACATCACCATGGATATTCCTGTCGGAGCGCCTGTTCTGGTTTTTGCCGGGATTATGCCCGCACAAGAGCAAACAGATTCTGCAACACGATTTGCCTATAATTCACAAAGCTGTGCGGATGGCCAGATCGGCTCTATCCTTAACCGCGTTCTGGTCGAGACCAATAGCGAAGGCCGCCGTATCGTCAGCCGCGTTGACGGCTCAAACGCCGTCTCTATCCCTGCCGGCTTTGCCGGTATCGGGCTCGAAGAGGCCGCGGCACAGGCAGGCGTTTCTCTACCGTGGCAGACCTATTCCAGCAATTGTACCGATCCTGCCAATGTTGTGGAAATGGATCTTGATCTGGGAATGAACACAGCCTCTTTGGTGGATGCATCCGCTTATGCGGGCGCTACGGCCAATTCTGTGGCGCAAACGATTGCGGATAACCTCAATGCGATCGCCTGTCGCGGTGTCACCCAAAATGAAGACGGCAGCCAGTCAGGCGGTGATGCAGGCTCTGAGGATGATTTCAATACCTGCGTCAGCGACCTGATCGAAGGCAATGAGACCTTTCGTGACGGCCGTGGCCGCCTTTATCCCGATGCAGATAACAAGGTGATTACAGTCTCTTGTGGCGGATCTGCTGTATCAGGTGCTACAGACAGTTATAACGGCGTAAACGGCACAGTGTCTTATGGCGCGTTTAACGGCAATGCGACCTATCTACAGCCGCAAATCCGCCGCGTCATCGAGGATGAAGAGACAGGTGAAGTGCTCGAAGACGATACGGTTGATGCCGGCCCGCCATGGCTGGACAGCGTCAATTGCTACCGCACACATACGATGATTATCAATAATTGTGAGGCTTTTGCTCCTGGTGGCGGTCTGGTCTTCCAGGGTGGTTCAGGCTATACCTTCACACGCGAAGAGACGATCACACGCGTGATCGAAAGCGATTATCCGGGACAGGTCGAAGAGCCGCAGCTTTCAAGCTGGAGCGTCCAGAATGCCGACTGTACATGGCTGGAAACAGCCGCTGCTACTGACTGTCCTTCGGGATATGAACTGGTCAGCGCCGGCACACAAGAACGCCTGCATATGTCGACCAACGCCTCCGGCGGCACACTCCCCGGACCGTGGAACGTCACACAAGCCCCGCAGTGT
>CAXGMH010000104.1:0-1651 GCA_964010795.1 uncultured Alphaproteobacteria bacterium | reverse complement strand
ACAAACCCGGCGCAAAGGCGCGCGGGCTTCCATACAAGGCAGGATTTTCGCTCTTAATTCGGTATGCAGCGCCTCTTATGAGGATCGCCAGGCATCCCTGGGCATATCCGTTCCTGCTGGGTGTAAGAAAAAGGCTCTTTCAGGTCATTGCGGGCGTTGAAACGCTGGAAGACACAAAACAATCAGCCTCTGCGAAAGCAAGGCATTACCTACCCATGACGGCGTTTCACGCCCGGCCCACTTCATACCTCCAGCGCTGGCGCGCGTGGAGCTATTTGTGTTTGGTTTTATCGTGCTCGATTGCTGATCGTCGCTCCGCTCCGGCAATCTGCGCCAGCCCGGTCGGGCTGAGGGGCGCCCGTCACGAGCAAAGCGAAGGCGCAGCACCACCGAGCCGGAGGCGAGGAAACGGTGCGAGCATATATTAGAACTCTGCGGGCTCAGGACTGCTTATACCTCCAGCGCTGACGCGCATGGAGCTATTTGTGTTTGTTGTTTTTGATGGATTGCGGCCAGCCCGGTCGGGCTGTTGTGCGCTTATCAGCAGCCCTTAACGCGTTCTATGTGAGCCGCAGGCTCACGAGAACAAATGAAAACGAGCAAGGCAAAGTCCCTCCATCTTTGACGACCGGCATCTGACTGCGTTTTGCGCCTTGGCAGGGCGTGTCCCTGCCATCCAGCACCCGGCGTGGATAATCCGAAGTTTCCATGTGGCGAACCCGGAGCGGGTTTCCAGAGACAGGCTCTGGGAAGGCGCATTTCGCTCACATCTATCCTTATTCTTTTCCATGCCGCCCCCTTCTCTTTAGGTCTGGGCTTTGCGTTCGATATAACTTGTTATAATTTTCTCTCACACAAGAAGGCCGCACGCAGGTGACGGTCTCGGCCATAAAGGCCATCAGGGAGGAAATTCATGCCAGCAGATGGATTGGCGACACGCGTCGACAAAGAGGCGCTGAAGCAGAAATATGCCGAAGAGCGGGCCAAGCGGCTGCGCCCGGATGGCAATGCGCAATATATCGAGCTCAAGGATCAATGGGCGTCTTATCTGGAAGACCCGCACCTGCCGGTGCAGCCTCGCGATCCGAAGACGGATCATGTGACTTTCGCCTTTGTGGGCGGTGGCTTTGCGGGCCTTGTTACCGGGGCGCGGTTGAAAGAGGCCGGGATCACAGACTATCGCATCATCGAAAAGGGCGGTGATTTTGGCGGCACCTGGTACTGGAACCGCTATCCGGGCGCACAATGCGATACCGCCAGCATGATCTATATGCCGTTGCTCGAAGAGACCGGGCATATGCCGACCGAGAAATATGCCCACGGCCCCGAAATCCTGGAACATTGTCGGCGCATTGGCCGCCAGTATGAGCTTTATGACAACACGCTGTTCCACACAGAGGTCGAAAGCCTGGTCTGGGATGATGATGCGTCTGTCTGGGTGATTTCCACCAATCGCGGTGACCGGTTTACAGCGCAATATGTCGGCCTCGGCACCGGGCCGCTTCATGTTCCGAAACTGCCCGGTATCCCGGGGATTGATCGCTTTCAGGGCAAGTCTTTCCACACAAGTCGCTGGGACTGGTCCTATACGGGCGGGGATGATCAGGGCGCGCCGATGGACGGCCTGAAAGACAAGCGCGTCGCAATCATC
>CAXGMH010000103.1:0-1760 GCA_964010795.1 uncultured Alphaproteobacteria bacterium | reverse complement strand
TAACCTTACGCGTCGCCGAAACTGATCCCGAGACAACGCGCAGTTTTCACCAGTGCATCATCAGGGTCAACGGCCTTATACGCAGCGATTGCCTCCTCGATCGGCACATCAACGACTTGTCTGCGTGACCATGATACCATGCGGTCATATTTTTCCTGTTTGATAAGTTCGACCGCGTGCACACCAAAGGCAGACGCGATCAAACGGTCGCTATAAGTCGGAGCTGAGCCCCGCTGAACATGGCCTAGAACGGTTACACGCGCCTCTGATCCTGTACGCTTACTGAGCTCATCCGCGATATAATGTCCGATGCCGCCATAGCGCTTTTCACCATTAGCGTATGTAATCTGAGCCTTTTTACCGTCTTCGGTCTTAAGCGCCTCGGAGACAATCACAAGCGCGAAATTACGGCCATTGCGTTTGATCGTTTGAATATGTTCAGCCAACGAATCCAGAGAATACGGCACCTCGGGAATAAGGATGGCGTCCACACCACCGGCTATCCCTGCATTCAAAGCAATATGGCCGGCATCACGCCCCATAACCTCTAAGATCATAATGCGGTCATGACTTGCCGCTGTTGGCTGCAAGCGATCCAGAGCCTCTGTTGCCACAGAAACAGCTGTATCAAAGCCAATTGAAACTTCGGTCTCTCCAAGATCATTATCGATTGTCTTGGGCACACCGACGAGTTTGAAGCCGCCTTCTTGTGCCAATTTTCGCAAAATCGCAAAGCTACCGTCACCACCAATGCCAATTACGGCATCCAGCTCTAACATCTTGATTCCTTGTACGATATCATCAGATAAATCTTTGGTCGTCCCGTCAGGCATAGGGAAAGCGAAAGGATTGCCCTTATTCGTCGTACCCAAAATCGTCCCGCCACGCTTTAAAATAGTGCTATCGAATACAGATGGCTTTAACACCTCATAGTCAATCGGCCGTTTTATCAGCCCATGCGTGCCGTTGTGAATCCCGATAACCTCCCAGCCTAGCTGGGTTGCGTGATGCAATGCGCCGCGCACACAGGCGTTCAGCCCTGCACAGTCACCACCACTTGTTAATATTCCGATACGTTTGCTCATGGGACATAGAATATGGGAGCATAAGCGCTAGGTAAAGCGCTTTCTACACCAGAAAAGTCGATGCGATCTTTTTTTCTTAATTTTTTAAAGAAATTCTGCTATCTTACGGAACTCAAAAGAAACTTTCGGAGTGATATAAGCAATGGATGAAGATCAGATTGAAGAGTTGCAACAAAAGCTTGCAGCGCTAAAAGAGGAACACCGCGATCTCGACGCCGCCATTGACCGTTTAATGCAAACACAGCCCATTGATTTTGTTGCCCTACAGCGCATGAAGAAACGCAAACTGGGTTTAAAAGACATGATTAATCGCATGGAAAGTGATCTTCTCCCCGACATTATCGCATAAAATCAACGCCAATCGGGCGTTACAGCCGATAGAACTTAAGGACAAAGACAATGACATATGCCGATAAAAATCCCAAAATAGGTATCATTATGGGCTCTCAGTCGGATTGGAACACAATGCGTGAAGCCCATGAAATTCTGCACGGCTTTGGCATTGCCCATGAAGTCAAAATCGTCTCTGCTCACCGCACACCCGACCGTATGGCAGACTACGCGAAATCAGCCAAATCCCGCGGCTTGCACGTCATCATAGCCGGCGCAGGCGGCGCAGCGCACCTTCCCGGAATGGTCGCGGCTCAAACGCCGCTTCCCGTTCTTGGCGTCCCC
>CAXGMH010000102.1:0-2117 GCA_964010795.1 uncultured Alphaproteobacteria bacterium | reverse complement strand
AAGGGCGCGAAGGCATTCTCTTCGAAACGAGCTTGCGGTGCCCATTGATCCAATACGGCCTGGGCTGCGCCATGACTGATCGGTTGCGGCCTATGGCCACCACCGAATGAAGAAAAGGCAGGAGGAAAGCTTGAGCCGGAATTGTAGCTTTGCTGCTCTGGCTTGAAAGCACGTAATGTATCTTGCGCGACGGTTGTTGAAGCTGTCCGGCTATGCGCGTGAATGGCGTGCTGTAGAGCGGTGATAATAAGGCCTCTAATCCTTTGAGCATTGCGGAAACGCACCTCGGTTTTCGCCGGATGTACATTGATATCGACATCTTCTGGCGGTAAGTCGAGAAATAGTGCTGCGAGCGGATGGCGGTCGCGGTGTAATACATCGGAATAGGCCGCCCGAATACAGCCTAAAATCAGACGGTCACGCACAGGTCTGCCATTGACAAAGAGGTATTGAGAGAGCGCATTGCCTTTGTGGTAGGTCGGCAGGCTGGCAAACCCGCTTAATCTTATCCCTTCCTCTTCTCGGGCAACATCAATAGGCATAGCGTTATTTTGGAAGTCTTTGCCCATAGCCTCCGCGAGGCGCTTTAATTTCGGGTCGATTTTATCCGACTCAGACGAAGCGCTATCGTCCAGTCTTGCTGCTTGACGTGCAAAAGAAAGCTTTGTAGCGCCGTTATGTGAGAGGGTAAAGGCGATATCAGGATAGGCCATGGCAAGCCTGAGCAAGACTTCTTTGACAGCCAGATATTCCGATCGTTCTGTCTTTAGAAATTTTAGGCGCGCAGGTGTGGCATAGAACAGGTCTCGTACAGCAATACGCGTTCCTTTTTGGCGGGCGCTTGGCTTTATATCGCTGCGCTGGCCACCTTCGACAGTGATTTCCCAGCCATGCTGGTCGTCTTCTGTTTTTGTCTGAATGTCCATGCGGGCAACAGCTGCGATTGAGGGTAAGGCCTCTCCGCGGAAGCCAAGGCTTGAAATATGCGTCAAATCATCATCAAGAAGTTTGGATGTCGCGTGACGGTCAAGTGCTGCCGATAGCTCCTCACGGTTCATACCTATGCCGTCATCATCAATAATCAGACCTGTTTTACCGCCCTGCTCAAGGGCGACGTCAATGCGGGTTGCCCCAGCATCAATACTGTTTTCAACCAGTTCTTTCACAGCGGCGGCGGGGCGTTCTATAACCTCGCCAGCAGCGATTTGGTTTATAAGTGTTTCCGGTAAGTGACGTATACGCATAAGAGGAGATTATGCATTCAGCAAGGCAAAGTCACGGAAAAGCTATGCGCAAATCCACGAAAAGCCGTGCATAGATATAGTTATGTCTGCGGGTAGGTGTGTTTAGAGGACGGCTTCTCTCAGCTCTTTCTCATCTGTGATCGCGCCTTTTAGGATCGCGCCGCGTAAGTCAGCCTGATGCAGCTTACAATCAGTTAAGTCCGCACCGATCAAAATGGCATTCTTCAGTGATGCGTGGGACAGGTCGGCCCCTGATAAATTGGCATCGGTCAGGTCAACATCATCAAGGTTTACAAACAATTTGCGTTGAGAAGATTTGCCAGAGAAATAAAGCGGTTTCATATTGGCCAATGAGAGATCTGTGCCGCGCATCTTTGCTCCTTTGAAAGACGAGCCGCGCAAATCCGCACCCGACATATTAGCACCTGTAAAATCAGATCCATGTAAGATCGAGCTCTGCAGCTGGATCTGCGTCAGATTCATATAGGAAAAATCGCATTCTTTAGCGACAAGCGCCGTAAGCGAGAAGCGTCTTAAAGACATTGATTCTGTCATATCTCTTCCCGAGATTTTGAGCTGTTTTCCAATGGCCCCAGCGCTGTTGACGAAGGCGATATGGTCAGAGAGCAGCTCATCGAGAGATTTTTGACCGTGATAGATATCAGTATGCTTGTCCTCTGCTCGAATAGAGTCTTTAAAGTCTGTCTCGGAATCCGTCGATATCCATTCAAGATTAGCACCGGACAAGATACTTTTCACCAACTTCGCCGAGCGTAGGTCAGATCCTGTCAGATCAGCGCCGGACAAATTTGTTTCTTCAAACTTTGCTTTGCGCAGGTCGGCATCTACCATACGCACACCCGTCATATCCGC
>CAXGMH010000101.1:0-2118 GCA_964010795.1 uncultured Alphaproteobacteria bacterium | reverse complement strand
CCCCGATAATGAGGCGACGATACAGCCTCTGCGAGGACCTGACCGCGATCACCCTGTTTTTATCCCCTATAGCGATGATGAGATTGACGCAATTATGGATGCGGTTGAGGGGGCTCATGTCTCCCTAGTCGGCTCTATGAGCGGTGAGAATACAACCACTCGAATTTGGTCTATGATGGGCGCAGCTCAAAACTTCAAGGAAGAGCTGGGTGCGCGATCTATATCTATGCATCTGCCCTATGCGCCGTTTTTACGTTCGGAAAAAGATTCGTATTCAATCGTAGTGGATGAGGTCACAGGCGAGGAGCGAAAGCGCAATGACCACCGCGCGAAGATGTTAAAAGTCTTTGCGCCAAGTCTGGCACTTTGGGTGGACGATATTTTTATGATTGATCCGCATTCCGAAGAAGCGAAGAGCATTATTCGCAAGCATTTTAAGAATGCAGCCTTTTTTATCTCTTCTGCCCAGTTAAAGGCTGCCCAGATTATTCGCTATATTGACCGTTTGCGTCCGCACCCTGATAGAAAAGGCGGCTTTGTCTTGCTGAAGCAAAGCGGCAAGGGCTTTGTGAAGCAGGAGGGCGGGGATGAGCCGATGCGTATTCGTAAGGTGTCTCTCGGCGCACCGGATGGGGCTAATAAGCCCGATGATATGGCGATTGCGCATCGTGATGAAATTGTGGCGATTTTGAAAGAGCATTTACCGTGTGATATTGAAGGTGAAAAGCTTGTTGTTGACACTTATGGCATTAAGAAAACGCGTTATGGGGTCGGTCAGAATAAATCGGAATTGGCGCAGGGGGATGTTAATGGTGCGCTGTGTTTTATCATTGACGATATGATTAGCTCTGGCGGAACGCAGCGTACCGGCGCGGCCGTTTTGAAAGAGGATGGCAAGGCCTCTTATTGTGTCGCGCTTGTAACTCATGCAATTTTTCCGCCAAAGAAAAAAGAAACCAGAGAGCAGCGCGGAAAGACAATCATCGAGGTCACGGACGGGCTTGAACATTTTATCCATAACCATGACGGGCTTGATGATCTTGTGCTGTTGGATACTGTGACGCGCATCTATGACCGTGTTTATACAAAGCCCGAGCAAAAGCGATCCTTCATACAGGTGAACTCATCCGGACGTTTATTGCTCGAAGGGCTGGCGATCGATTGCAGGGAGAATGTGCGGCTTGCTCCGATCGTGGAGCCTTTTTGTCTGGAAAAAGTTCGAAGCCCGCAATTTTACGAGGGTGAGCCTCCCATGCTCCTCCTGCCATCAGCTCGGATCACAAATAGTCCTAAGGGTTAAAATCTGTTAAGAACTTCTTAACTTTTTTGTTGCACCTTTTAATGTTATCATAAAAACTGTTATTCAGGACTGGCCAAGCGTCTTTCCTTCACGTACACTTTAAAGTGATTCGAATGGGATCTTCTTATGCGACTCAAGTCGTTTTACGCAAACACAATGACCGAAGCGATGCAGTTAATACGCGATACATTGGGTGATGAGGCCGTTATCGTTTCCTCGAGACAGGAAGCTGGCGGAGGCGTCCGCGTTACAGCAGCTCTGGAGCAGGATACAGATATCGGGTTTGAGCGTGATGGCGGTCAAAACGGCGATGACTGGTTGCAATATGATATGGAAACGGATGATGAGGACGCTGTCGCCGAAGAGCTGACCGATGTCCTTCTGAAACACGCAGCTACCTCTGACACGATTGATCTGGTTGTATCAAGCGCCATTAATATGGGGCTGACAACGCCTCGTATTGCTATGATGGCTGCGTTTGAGCATTTATTCCGTTTCGAGCCGATTACCAAGGGCAAGATGGAAAAGCCTTTGATGATGGTCGGCCTTGCCGGTGCAGGAAAAACTCTGGCGGTTGCTAAATTTGCTACACGCGCTGTGGTTAATGATGTGTCTGTTCGTGTTATGAGTGCGGACACAAAACGCGCCGGTGGTGTTCCGCAACTGGAGGCTTTCACCAAGGTTCTCGGCGTACAGATTGATAAGATACGATCCTCTGATGAACTAAAGGCTGCCGTTCAAAAGGCGAAGGCTGACGGGGTTGAGCAAATCCTTATTGATATGCCGGGTGTCAATGCCTTTGACGTTGAGGATATGCG
>CAXGMH010000100.1:0-2285 GCA_964010795.1 uncultured Alphaproteobacteria bacterium | reverse complement strand
AAAATTGGTGAGGTGCATGATGGTGCGGCGACTATGGACTGGATGGAGCAGGAGCAGGAGCGTGGTATCACGATTACGTCTGCTGCGACGACGACATTCTGGAACGGTCCTGCAAATGGTGTTGATCCTGAGGGTCGCTTCCGTTTGAATATTATCGATACACCTGGGCACGTTGACTTCACGATTGAAGTTGAGCGTTCTTTGCGTGTGCTTGATGGTGCGATCGCTGTTTTTGATGCGAATGCCGGTGTTGAGCCGCAGACAGAGACTGTGTGGCGTCAGGGCGACAAGTACAATGTTCCTCGTATGTGCTTTGTTAATAAAATGGATAAAATCGGCGCAGACTTCTATAATACTGTTGATATGATTGTTGACCGTTTGGGTGCGCAGCCTTTGGTTATTCAATTGCCTATCGGTGCTGAGTCTGAGTTTGCTGGTCTTGTTGATCTTGTTAAAATGAAGGCTGTCATTTGGGACTCTGAGAATCTTGGTGCGACATTCCACGAGGAAGAGATTCCTGCTGATTTGGCTGATAAGGCTGCTGAATACCGTGAGAAGCTGATTGAGCTGGCTGTCGAAGTTGATGATGAGGCTATGGAAGCGTACCTTGAGGGTAATGAGCCGGATCAGGCGACGTTAAAGCGTTGTATCCGTAAGGGAACGATTGCGAATACGTTTGTGCCTGTTATGTGCGGATCTGCGTTTAAAAACAAAGGTGTCCAGCCTATGTTGGATGCGGTTGTTGATTACTTGCCATCGCCTTTGGATATCGGCGGTATCAAGGGTACAAAACTTGATGGTGAAACACCTGATGTCCGTCATCCTGACCGTGAAGAGCCGTTCTCGGCTCTGGCGTTCAAGATTATGAACGATCCGTTCGTTGGTTCTTTGACGTTCGTGCGTATTTATTCTGGTGTTCTTGAGAGTGGTTCTTACGTTCAAAACACTGTTAAAGATAAGCGTGAGCGTATCGGCCGTATGTTGCTTATGCACTCAAATAATCGTGAAGAGATCAAAAAAGCCTCTGCTGGTGACATTGTTGCTCTCGTTGGTTTGAAGGATACGACAACTGGCGACACGCTTTGTGATGTAAATAAGCCTGTTATTCTGGAGCGTATGGAGTTCCCTGAGCCGGTTATTGAAATCGCGGTTGAGCCAAAAACAAAGGCCGACCAAGAGAAGATGTCTCAAGCGCTTCAGCGTTTGGCTGCTGAAGATCCGTCATTCCAGGTGTCTGTGGATCACGAATCGGGTCAAACAATTATGCGCGGTATGGGTGAATTGCACCTCGACATTCTTGTTGACCGTATGAAGCGTGAATTTAAGGTTGAGGCAAATATTGGTGCGCCACAGGTTGCTTATCGTGAAACAATCACGAGAGAATACGAAGTTGACTATACTCACAAAAAGCAAACTGGTGGTTCTGGTCAATTTGCCCGCGTCAATATGGTTTTTGCGCCTGCGGAAGCTGGTGAAGGCTATAGCTTCGAGAACAAGATTACTGGCGGTAACATTCCTAAGGAATATATCCCGGGTGTTGAAAAGGGTCTGGAGCAGGCGAAAGAGTCCGGTATCATTGCTGGCTTCCCTGTGATCGACTTCAAGGTTTCTTTGAATGACGGTGCATATCACGATGTTGACTCCTCTGTTATGGCGTTTGAGATCGCTGCTCGTGCAGCTTTCAAGGAAGCTATGCAAAAGGCGGGGCCACAGCTTCTTGAGCCTGTGATGAAGGTCGAAGTTGTTACCCCTGAGGAATATATGGGCGATATCATCGGTGATTTGAATTCTCGTCGTGGTCAGGTTCAATCTATGACTGATCGTGGTAACGCTAAGGTTGTGACGGCGATGGTTCCGCTTGCGAATATGTTCGGTTACATCAACCCATTGCGTTCTATGTCTTCTGGTCGTGCGCAATTCTCTATGGTTTACGATCACTATGATCCAGTGCCACAGGCGATTGCTGACGAAGTCAAAGAAAAGTTGGGTGCGTAAGTGATGACAGATAAGATTGCAAACGCCTCTGATAATTTTGACCTTACGGTTTCTGCTCATAATGCGGCAGTAAGTGCGGGGGACTTAATTCTGGCGGAGAAAATTTTATCTGCTTATGAATTGCAAACGGGCTCAAAGCTTGTCGTTATGGATGGTGAAGTTTTTGTAACATCCGTCGGTGGCAATGTTTTGGTCGAAATGAGAATGAATTAAAAGGTTAAAAGGAGTAAAAACCATGTCTAAGGAAAAGTTTGATAGAAGTAAGCCACACGCGAATATCGGGACGATTG
>CAXGMH010000099.1:0-3308 GCA_964010795.1 uncultured Alphaproteobacteria bacterium | reverse complement strand
CGCAAGGCAATTGCGAGTCCGTTTTGCCGGGGATATGCGGACAGGCTTTTAAGGGGTGGATTCCGGCTGAGTGCAGAATGACACCCTAAGGCATTTTGAGGACGCGGCTTCCGTATTCACGCAGATTTCCGTTTGGATCTACGTATCGATAGAGCGTAACAGGCTTGATCCCCAACTCCTTGCAGAGATCACTAACAGACGTGTCGCGATTGGCCATGGCGGCTTGCGCCATACGGACCTGCGCTTTTGTCAGCGCAAACTTCCTTCCACCTTTCCGGCCACGGGCGCGGGCGGCTTGGAGCCCGGCCATTGTGCGTTCGCGGATCAACTCACTTTCAAATTCGGCCAAGGCCGCAAAGATGCCAAATGAAAGTCGTCCTGCCGCAGTTGTTGTATCGATCTGCGCGCCTTGTCCGGTGAGCACCTTGAGGCCAACGCCGCGCTCGGACAGCAAGCTGACGGTTTTGACAAGATGGTGCAGGCTGCGGCCCAAGCGGTCAAGCTTCCACACAACCAGAACATCGCCATCCCGCAATGCCTTGAGGCAGGCCTCCAGACCTGAGCGGTCATCTTTCTTTCCGGATGCCAGATCCGAGTAAATCTGGTCCTCTTCGACGCCTGACGCGATCAGCGCATCCCGCTGCAAGTCGAGGGACTGGCTGCCGTCGGCTTTTGAGACGCGAGCATAGCCGATCAGCATGTTTCACAAACGAATGTTTGTGATGCTCTGGCAGATGCTCTGCTTCCGCTCATAAAAGCTATTCCTTATTAATTATCTTAATCAAAGATAAGCAAACCCAAAATAGAAAGCAAAAGAAACATGGCGCACCGCAGCATCCTGACCGAGCGCCAGCGTTCGGCCCTTTTTGATCTCCCTATCGATGAACTTTCGCTCCTTCGACATTACACGCTTGCCGATGACGACCTTGACCACATCAACGCACGGCGTCGCGCCGAAAACCGGATCGGCTTCGCCCTGCAACTATGTGCCTTGCGATACCCTGGGCGACTTCTGTCTTCCCATGAGGTCATTCCCGAGCAGGCCATTCGCTTTATTGGAGCCCAACTGGGTCTGACAGGTGATGAAATCCTACCCTATGCGGCGCGGCGCCAAACCCGACAGCAACATCTGC
This sequence comes from uncultured Alphaproteobacteria bacterium, assembly GCA_964010795.1. Classification (GTDB taxonomy): domain Bacteria; phylum Pseudomonadota; class Alphaproteobacteria; order Micavibrionales; family UBA9664; genus CAXGMH01. The sequence continues at coordinate 2,175 of CAXGMH010000099.1, read as the reverse complement.
AGGAGCTTCGGGAAATATACGGCTACAAAATGTTCTCTGGGCGTGGTGCGCGTGATCTGAAGGGCTGGCTTGAACGAGAGGCAGAGACTGCTCGATCAAATGAGGGCCTCGCCCGGCGGTTTGTCGAGGAATGCCGCCGCACCCAGACGGTCCTGCCCGGTGTGTCTGTTATCGAACGGCTTTGTGCTGACGCCCTCGTCGCCGCCGAGCGCCGCATTGAGAGCCGGATCACTGACCGACTGAATGATAAGCTGAAGGGCCGGTTGGATAATTTATTAACGGAGATGGTCGATGGCACGGTCAGCCGGTTCATCTGGCTTCGGCAGTTTGAGGTCGGCAAGAATTCGGCGGGGGCCAGCCGCCTTCTTGATCGCTTGGAGTTTTTACAGGAGATGGAGTTGGCACCCGACATTCTTGAGGGTTTGCCGCCCCACCGGGTTACGCAACTGCGCCGTCAGGGCGAACGATATTTTGCCGATGGCCTGCGAGACATTACCAGCGACCGGCGCCTGGCCATTCTCGCGGTCTGCGCCATAGAATGGCACGCGGGGATTGCCGATGCGGTGGTCGAGACCCATGACCGGATCGTGGGTAAGACCTGGCAGGATGCGAAAAGGTTGTGTGACACGCGCATAGCGGATGCAAAATCCGCCCTGCACGACACACTTCGCTCCTTCAAAGCCTTGGGCGCTGCCCTTTTGGAGGCCAAGGGGGATGAGGCCTCCCTTGATGTGGCAACCGAAATGTCCTGTGGTTGGCTTCAGCTTGAAGGTCTTGTGGCAACCGCCGCCGAACTGACGAATACGATGTCCGCTGACCCTATAGTCCATGTCGTGCAAGGGTATCATCGGTTCCGGCGATATGCACCGCGTATGCTGCGAGCTTTGGATATCCACGGGGCCGCTGTGGCGCGGCCCTTGGAGCAAGCGGCACAGATCATTGCTGATGATGGGAATAGCAAATCTCAATCCACAAGCTTTCTACGGCGTGGTTCCAAATGGCACCGCCACCTTAACGCTCAGGCGACCGATGATCACCGGCTCTGGGAGGTGGCCGTTCTGTCCCATCTCCGCGAAGCGTTTCGATCGGGCGATATCTGGCTGGCCCATTCACGTCGTTATGCAGATCTGAAAGAGGTCTTGGTTCCGGTTGAAGCTGCACAGGCCACGCCCAGATTGACCGTTCCGTTTGATCCGGAAAGCTGGCTTGAAGACCGCAAGGCGCGGCTGACAGATGGGCTTGACCGGCTGGCAAAGGCAGCGCGGTCTGGGGCCATTCCCGGCGGCTCCATAGAAAACGGCGTTCTGAAAGTTGACCGGCTGCCCGCAGCCGTGCCCGAAGCAGCAGAGGCTCTGGTGCTTGCTCTCTATGATCGCCTGCCCGCCGTGCGCATCACCGATTTACTGCAGGAGGTCGATGAAGACATCGGCTTCACAGATGCCTTCACCAACGTGCGCACTGGCTCCCCCTGTACCGATCGCATCGGGCTGCTGACCGTATTGCTGGCCGAGGGGCTAAACCTTGGGTTGAGTAAAATGGCCGAGGCCACCAATACCCACGATTACATGCAGCTCTCGCGCCTGTCGCGATGGCATATTGAAAGCGACGCAATTAACCGCGCGCTCGCCATGGTGATTGACGCGCAAGCGGGCCTGCCCATGGCCAAGTTCTGGGGCGGCGGCGTCACCGCGTCCAGCGACGGACAATTCTTCCCCGCCGCGAGGCAAGGTGAAGCGATGAATCTTATCAACGCCAAATACGGATCTGAGCCAGGGCTAAAGGCTTACACGCATGTCTCCGATCAGTTTGGACCCTTCGCAACACAAAACATTCCCGCCACCGTGAGCGAAGCACCCTACATCCTGGACGGGCTGCTGATGAACGAAGCGGGCCGAAAGGTCAAAGAGCAGTATGCTGACACCGGTGGCTTCACCGACCACGTCTTTGCCGTCACCTCGCTGCTGGCCTTCCGGTTTATTCCGCGCATACGGGACCTCCCCTCGAAACGGCTGTATCTCTTTGACCCGGCCGCCGCGCCGAAGGGGCTGCGCGGCCTGATCGGCGGCAAGATCAGGGAGGGCCTCATCGTCCAGAACTGGCCGGATATCCTGCGGGCCGTGGCCACGATGGCGGCGGGCATCATGCCGCCCAGTCAGTTGCTCAAGAAGTTTGCGG
>CAXGMH010000098.1:0-3485 GCA_964010795.1 uncultured Alphaproteobacteria bacterium | reverse complement strand
CGCCTCCGGCGGCACACTCCCCGGACCGTGGAACGTCACACAAGCCCCGCAGTGTAAAAAATCCACCGGCAACTGGGAATGTCAGGCCAGCAATTGTGGTGGCTCGGAAAACGGTACCTGCTTGACCAATGTCGCTGAACCTGCTGGATCAGGCTGGGTTCAGGTTTCCTCTTGCCCTGCCGCCTGTGAACCCGATCCGGCAAGCTGGGGGCCGGCTGCAAACACGATCTGTGACGGCCAAAGCTTCACCCAGACAAATAATTGCGGCGACACACAAACCGCAACAGGTACAAAAACCACGGGTGAATGCGCATCATTTTCTGGCTGTGGGCCTAATCTCGTTCAGTATATAGAAAACTGTGGCGGCTCTTGCGAACCACATGATATGTGTTCGCAAGCAGGTCAATGCGAAGGAAGCGCAAAAGTCTGGCGCTCAGCTCCAAGCCATGGCAGCTATATAGTCCAAAAGATTGATAACCATTCAGAATGTACAGCGCAAATTTGTCCCGGCGGTGCGCAAGAATTTTGTACAAGCAATGCCGATTGCTCGGGTAATGAGACTTGCTCCAATAGCTGTTGTACAGCACCGGCCATAACTTATGGCTGGAAAACCGGCGAGTGCTCAGCTCAATGCGGTGGAGGAACACGCCCTGTCTGGTGCGAGGATAATATGGGCAACACTGTAATGGATAGCTTCTGCAACGCAGCATCCAAACCATCAACAAGCTGTAACGAGCAACAATGCTCACTAGAATCTTCTTCATGTGTTGGTGGGAACGGTATCATGGCGACGGCCTGTTTCTCGGACGAAATATGTGTTCAAAATGGCGGCTCAGGCAGTTACTGTAATACAGAGGCTGGTTGCTGCGTCTTCTCGGAGAGTACAACACCGACCTTAACAGGACAAAGCTGCTATATGTCGAATTGGGGTTGCCCAAGCGATGATAGAAACAACCCTATGACAGAAGCTGCTATCTTGTGTTGTCGCTGTGAGTATTCTGACGGAACAACCTTTTTCACTCAAGACAGTTGTATGTTTGGACAATAGCTTTTCCCGAAATGGTTGTGTCTTTGCAAAATGCCATATACTTCTTATATTGATCTAAAAGGAGGAAATGATGGCAATGCCAAAGCGTACGATCGAAGATGGATGGCAAACCGCAACACCCGATGAGGCTGAGGAAAAAGGAAGGCTAAGCGCCTTACACGCTTATGACATTCTCGACACTCCGCAAGAAACGGAATTCGAACGCATCACCACATTGGTTGCGGAAATGCTGGATGTACCGATTGCCCTTGTTTCCCTTATTGATGAGAATCGCCAATGGTTTAAATCCTGTTATGGCCTCAATGTCGCAGAAACGCCTCGGGATATGGCATTTTGCGTCCATGCAATTGAAACACCCGAAGATATCATGATTATCCCTGATGCTCGCAAGGATAACCGTTTTCGCAAAAACCCATTGGTCACAGGCGAGCCTCACATACGGTTTTATGCAGGTGCTCCCCTTATTACAAAAACCGGATTTGCGCTCGGCACATTATGTGCGATCAGCAATGAGCCACGCGAGGGACTTACAAACAAGGAAAAACTCCTTATGCAGACCTTAGCTGCTGTGATTGTCGATGAAATGGAATTGCGCGTGAAAACAGCTAAACTAGAGAAAAAGCTACGTAGCTGATAGCTTTTTACCCTGCTTTCATCTCTTCAAGCTCCAGCCAGCGGGTTTCATAGCGATCCAGCTTTGCTTCAGCCTCTTGTAAATCCTGAGTGGCCTTATGAAATCCGTCCGGATCGCTCTTGTAAAATGTCGGATCAGATAATTGCGCCGTCAGAGCCGTAATAGCCTCTTCTGTCAGTTTTATCTTATCGGGTAGTGTTTTCAGTTCATGCTCGTATTTATAGCTCAACTTCTTAGGTTTAGAGCTCGGCTGCGGGACAGCTTCGGGCTCGCTCTCCGGCTTTATATCGGCTCGCTTTTTCTGCTTTGTCTTTTGACTGTCTTCCGGCTCTTCTGCCTCACGTGCTTTGACCTCCAGATAGTCGCTATATCCGCCAATAACCTCTTCGATCTTGCCCTGTCCTTCAAAGGCCAAAACTTTTGTCACCGTCTGATCCAGAAAGTCACGATCATGTGAGACCACAATCAATGTGCCCTTATACTGGCTTAAGATCTCTTCGAGCATATCCAACGTTTCCATATCAAGATCATTGGTCGGCTCATCCAGAATAAGGCAAGTTTTGGGATTAGCCAAAATGCGTGCCAACATGAGACGGTTTTTCTGCCCTCCTGAAAGCGTCCGCACTTTATCCTGAGCACGTCCCGGATCAAACATAAAGTCTTTGAGATATCCGCATACATGGCGCTGCTTGCCCATCACATCAATATAATCCCCACCATTAGGAGAGAGGATACTACGCAAAGACGCATCAGGGTCAAGATCACGGCGCTTCTGGTCAAAATAGGAAAACTCCAGCTCTTTTCTCAGCTTAACGCGCCCCTTATCCGGCTCCAGCTCTTTGAGAAGGAGCTTCAGAAATGTCGTCTTACCCGAACCGTTCTTGCCCAAAATACCGATGCGGTCACCGCGACGTATCCGCATTGAGAATTTATCCAGAATAGGAATCTCACCACTTGGACCCTCAAAGCTTTTATGGACATTATAAAACTCTGCCACAAGATTTGTACCGACGTCATCGCCGTCTTTTGGCGCCTCTATTTTAATGGTCTTCGTCGCACGCTTATACGAAGACTCATCCCTCTTTAGCTGGTCACGCATCTCGCGTACCTTTGCAAGTCTGGCGACATTGCGCTTCACTCGCGCCTTTACACCACGGCTTGCCCACTCAATTTCCTCGGCCAGCGCCGCCTTGCGATTTTTAAGCTCACGCGCTTCTTGATCGAGCAATTCCTGTGACCACTCATCAAAATATTTAAACCCCTTTGGCGACACTTTGAGCGTTCCGCGGTCAAGCCAAAAAACATTGGTCGTGATGTTGCTTAAGAACGCACGATCATGCGAGATACATAAAAGCGTCCCGCGGTAATTATTAAGATATGTTTCCAGCCACTCGATTGCCTCTAGGTCAAGATGGTTGGTGGGCTCATCAAGCAGCAAAATATCCGGCTCTTCTACCAATGCACGGGCGAGCCCGGCACGGCGTATCTGACCACCAGAAAGCGTCCGCATCTGAGCACGTACATCAAGCCCCAGCGCCTCGGCGACGATATCGACCTTATACTGATGCAGTTCCCGCTCATCATCTTCCATTTCAGTAAAAATGAAATCAAACACCGTTTGCCCGTCTTTTGGCTCGATGTCTTGTTGCAAATGGCCAATTGATATCCCCGGCTCTTCCCAGCGCTCGCCCTCATCCAAAGGCTGCTTGCCTGTAATGATATTCATCAGCGTCGATTTACCCGCTCCGTTTTTACCGACAAGCGCTACACGTCTGTTTTCGTGAACATTGAACGACAGATTTT
>CAXGMH010000097.1:0-3497 GCA_964010795.1 uncultured Alphaproteobacteria bacterium | reverse complement strand
TCACAGTCTCAGCAATTCGGACACCAAAGAGATACGCCAACTGGTCGCGCGCACACCTGACTATCTCAAAGACCAAAACCTTGCTACGGTTGAAAAGATCTTCGCCGAAAAACAACCACGACAAAGGCGTGACAACCCGGCCATGGTTTTGCAATACGCTAATAATAATTGCGTCCTTGACCTCTTTTTCGTACACACTGACTTTCAAGGCACAGAGCAGGCAAGCCGTGTCGCGCATCTTGAAATGCGCAACAGACAAGGCGCCATTCTAAACGCTTCCTCCAGTGATGCCCGCAAATGTATGTCCGAGTTAATAACGCCAGGCAAAGACGCTTGATTTTTATGTTATTACTACGCCGCTAAGGATTGCCTTTTACCCTGCGCCCCTTTAACGTCTGAGCATGGATGATGACACAACAGAAATACATAGCTCAACCCCGAAGCCTCAATCAAAACTGACCTTGGGAGCAAGGATACGTGGCTATTTTATCGCAGGCATATTACTTGTCGCACCGCTGACCATCACCCTTTATGCCGCCACTTTCTTTGTAACGACTGTGGACAAATGGGTCGCAGGCGCATTGCCCGAGAGCTACAACCCAAATACATACCTTCCCGTCTCCATCCCGGGTTTTGGGCTGTTGATCGTCTTTATCGCGCTTGTTATTATCGGCTTTTTTGCGGCCAATGTTTTAGGGAAGTTTTTCATCCGTTTTTCGGAATACCTTCTCGACCGCGTTCCCGTTGTACGCACGCTATACGGATCGACAAAACAAATCATGGAAACGGTTCTAGCCAGCCAGTCCGAAGCCTTCCGCGAAGTCGCCTTAATTGAATATCCGCGCAAAGGCGTCTGGTCTATCGGCTTTATTACCGGCACAACCTCGGGCGAAGTGCAGCGCGTCACCAAAGAGAAAATGATAAACATCTTTGTCCCCACGACCCCCAATCCGACATCGGGATACCTGCTCTTTGTTCCTGAAAAAGACATCCATCGCCTAAATATGAGCGTCGAGGAAGGCATCAAGATGGTCGTTTCAGGCGGTATCGTAACACCACCAGACAAAAGCAAGCTCGAAGACAAAAATACTCTATAAAAAACAGAAAACGCCTTTTCTTTTATTTTCCAGCGCCTTACAAGAAATCTTTAAGAAAAAACCCTTTCTGCACATCTTAATGGTTAATTCAAATCAATAGTTATATTTATATCAACTTAACATTTCAAAAAAACAAGACATCATTAAAACACACAGTAAGGGAAAACCATGAAAAGGTCTATTTATCACCGCAGTAACAAAAGCCTTATATTCACATCTGAAGCAAAAAATAACCGACAACTTATTGAAACAGCGCTAAAAAACGGAGCTGATCTCTCTCATGCCGATCTTCGTTTCATGGATTTACGGCAGGCTAACCTTGACGGCGGCGCCTTCGAATATGCTGATTTCAGCTTTAGCCATTGCGAAGGCATTAACCTATCCGAAGCGCGTCTGTCGAACGCTCTTTTTTATCAAAGCAATCTGGAAAACGCCTGTTTATGCGAAACAGTATTAGACAATGCGCAATTTCTGGATTGTAACCTGAACCTTGCAGATATAAGCGGTGCGCATCTGAACAACGTGACATTCAGCGACCTTTCATCGCTACAGTTAAACTTTATAAACAGCGCTCAACTCAAAGATTGCACATATAAAACTCCGTCCGGACAAGCCGCACGCTTCGATAGCCCTCCCCTTACAATCAAGGGCCTTACCGACCCCGTATCGGTAGTGAATGACGTGATTATCTGGGGGCACGACCTCCTGCCCTTTAGCACATTGCCGCATAAGCGCTTTGCCGCACAAATCAAACGCTTCTTTGCCTCACTGGAAGCATCAGCCATAATGGAAGCTGCGAGACTATAAAAAGCTAAATATATTGAGAATTAAGAACGCCTTATTGCTTTTTTCTCCTTTTGGTTGTAAAAAATACCGTAAGACAACCCGAAGGTATCCATGAGCAATAAGGCACAGTTTACAGCACTACAGGAAATCATCGCGCTATTCCGTGCTATGGATCGCGCATTTCCGCTACAATATATCTCTTGCCTCCTTATTATTGCCGAACATCCCGGGCTAAGCGTAAGCGAACTAGCGCGAAAAAGTGGGATAAAGCTCCCGACAGTATCTCGCATTATCGGCACCCTATCACACTCCCGTCAAAAAGGTGCTGGATTTGAGCTGATTGAAATCGCCAACAGCCCCGAGCAAAGACGCAGCAAAACACTCCGCCTAAGCAAAAAGGGAGAGGATTTATGCGCCAAAATCTCCAGCTTTTCACAAAAATCACATTAAACGTAAAATTTATATAGAAATGCTGAACCGCTCTTGCTAGTCTCCCCTTTATTCGGATCAAGCGGGCGTGGCGGAATCGGTAGACGCTGCGGACTTAAAATCCGTTGAGCTTTGCTCGTGGGGGTTCAAGTCCCCCCGCCCGCACCACACAATTCATGAATTTGATACAATGAACAACGCCCAATCCCTCTTCGATGTTTTTGAAACGCTTGATATACAAAGCGAAACAATCAAACACGAAGCATTCTTTTCAGCTGGTGCGATAGACGAAGCCCGACTCGACCAATGGGAATTTCCGGTTAAGAACGTCTTCCTTCATGATAAGGGCAAGCAGTTTTATTTGATTACCGTTCGTCTGGACACACCAAGCATTGACTTAAAAGAGCTTGCGAAGCGCGTTTATGCGCAAGGGCGTTTCTCCTTCGCAAAGGAAGAAGACCTCGCCGATAAGCTTCGGGTGCGTCCGGGCAGCGTCACACCTTATGCCATTATCCATGACAAAGACCTGTGCGTAAGAGTGATCCTTGATGCTCGCCTAAAAACATCAGCCTCAATCAGCGCACACCCCTTAAGCAACGACCAGACGACGACCATTTCCACTGAAGACCTTAAAAAACTCTACGCCCACACAGGCCACGAGCCGATCTGGATTGATATACCCGTAAAAAAATAAAGGGATATATATGCATTTTTGTTGATTTTCATAATGCTGCAATGCTTTTATGCTGCCATGAGCACAACGACAAAGCCACCACCCCTAGCAGAAATCGAGTCCTATCCACTGGATGTCCCGGAACCTGCAATAGCAACACTCAAGGCGATTGCCGATATCACGCAGGCTCGTCATCTATGTATCGGTGGTGGATTCTTACGCGGCCTTTTTATGCGCCAAGTGCTTAACCTTGATCCCGAGATGAATGATATTGATATTTTTCTCAACGTCTCTACGGGCGACCTTTTGGCGAACAGGCATAAACTAGAGGCCGTCTTCGGTCATCCCATACGCTTCCATATCGGACAGTTTGATACGGAACGCAATAAACGCGGATTAATAGAATTTGCGATCCCAGACGCGCTTAAACACCATTTCGGCGGGGTCGACAGTATCCAGCTTAATTTTGGTCAAGACCACCCTTGGGCCAAAGGCGATGACTTCGTAAGAAC
>CAXGMH010000096.1:0-3818 GCA_964010795.1 uncultured Alphaproteobacteria bacterium | reverse complement strand
CAGCCAAAGGGCGGCAGGAGCGGTGTTGTCTTGCTGCCAATTATACGATAGGCGGCATGGTCAGGCAGAAGAAAACGATGCGAGCTTGTGAAACGGCTGTTTGAGCCTGTAAGAGCCAAGGGTTGTTTAAGGGCGCGTTCGGCTGCTCTTGCCGAAGAGTTAAGGTCGTCGGCCAGCTTTTCCATTCCTTCAAGGTTGCTGCGCATGGATTGCAGCTCAGGTGCATTGATGTCGCCGATGACGCGGTATAGCTCTTGTCCTGCATAAGAGAATTGATAAATGCCCGGCCTTTGTGCGTCAAAACGACCCGTTAGAAGGGCTTGGTCGCCCTCGCTTGCGTGCAAAGTGAGTGTTTGGCTCATCCCTTCCGGGCCGTCGATGTGCACCTCAATACTGGATTGTCCGTCTGTGCTGCGCGGTAGGGAGAGCCTGACTTGTTTGCCGAATTGCTCTATGCGCAAAGTGTCTGCATCGAGTTCCGGCTCTTTCATAAGCCAGTGTATGATGCGGCGTAGAAGCGGGTAAAAGGGGCCAGACTCTGCCGCCGTACGTTCCCATAGCCAGATATGGTCGCTTGTCAACTGTGCCACACGGCCTTTGCCGTATTCATGCAAGATCAGGAGCGGTTCTTCATCCAATCCTGTCATTAATGTTTTGCCTTCGCGCTTGGCAATATCGAGCTGTCGGAACCATGATGCCCAGACTTCGCCGTCCAGCTGGCGCTGTGCCAATGGCCTTGTAACAGGGTGCCAGCGCCCGATATCCGAGATTTGTGGTATGAAGGCGCCGATCTTCTCGCCACCTTGTGGCGCGCTCGGGATCATACGTTGGAGAGGTGTGCGGTAGGTTGAGTTCGGTCCGAGGAAAGATGGTCCGCTGGCTTCAAGATAGGCGCCACCCTGATTTACAAAATTCAGGATGTTTTGATAGTAAGCGGGCGGTAGAATACGTGTCTGGTCATAGCGGTCAAAGATAATCAGATCAAACTCGTCAATTTTGACTTCGAATAATTCACGGACAGGAAAGGCGATTAATGACAGCTCATCGGGCGAGGTAGGGTCTTGCTTGGTCGGGTCTCGTAAAATGGTGAAGTGAACAAGGTCGACACTCGGGTCAGATTTAAGAAGGTTGCGCCACATACGCCCACCGGCATGAGGCTTGCCCGAGACGAGGAGGACCTTGAGGCGATCGCGTACACCTTTTACAACAACGCCGAGACTATTGTTGGCGGTGCTGATCTCGCCATCAAGGATGGGGGCTTCGACCATAATGACATTTTGTCCTGCGTGCTCGATGGGCAAGGATATTGTGATCTCTTCATTAGGAGTAAAGGTTGTTTCGCGTTCATCGCTGCCATAGCGGAGCCTTAGGTAACGCTGATCTTCGGGCACATCCAGATCGCCGTCAATATTGACCTGTAGCTTGATTTGAACGCGGTCTCCGACAATACCGTAGGGTGGCGCCTGCGTCAGTCTCAGCCTCAGATCCTTTTCGTTCTCTTCGCCTGTTACAAGAATATGAAACGGCCTTGCCCCAAGCGCTGTTTGCAGGCGTTGTTTTTTGTCGAGGTCGTGAATTTGCCCGTCTGTGACGAGGAACACGCCTGATAATGTCGAGAGGTTTTCATCTTCGAGACGCTGAATGACCGCCGAAAGGAGATCGCTGCGCTGGCTTTCTTGCTCATTGTTCTGAGCGATGGGAATAAGCTCTATGTCATGATTGCTTAAGCTTTGTACTTCGTTTGAAAGCCAGTTCTTTAGCTGCTCGATTTGCGCAGGTCGTGGGGCTAGGTCTTGTGAATAGCTTTGGTCGATAAAGGCAAGAACGCGCATTTTCTCGGGCTGTCTATCCGACTGTTTGATAGCAGGGTTCAGGATAACAGCTACCAGTAATACAAGCGTTAGGAGCCTGAGTACCCGACCTCTTGCTGGAGCGAGAAAGCACAGCGCTATGAATAGCGCAGCGCTTAGGCCAAGGAAAAACCATAAGAGCCAGCCCTCTATCAACGGAGCGAAAGTCAGCGCACCGACCTGCATATCGGATTGGAATAAAGTGAGATAATCCATCATTGACCAAGCCTCCGTAAGATATGGGGGAGGTGAACCTGATCGGCTTTATAGTGTCCGGTCAGGATATACATCATAATGTTAATACCGCTGCGCCAGGACATTTCTTGCTTGCGTCTTTGTGATGTTGTGGCACTCAGTCCCCATGCGCCAGCCAGATCAAGAGTGGAAATAATCACAGCCGAGACATCGTCGCGACCTTGCTGCGGGGATTGTTCTATCCATATTCTTCCCGGCTTATTACCCTGTAAGCGATCGAGTAAATAAAAGGATTTACCTAACACAGTGTCTTCGGGCGGCTCTATTAACGTGGAAATCGCAAGCCCGTCTGTGATGTTGCGTAAGGACGGAGACGCCCCGTTAAAGGCATAAAGCGGTGAGGTAAGATCAAATAAAATGGTACCGCCGTGATTGAGGTAATTTGCAATCGCATTTTGCTGTTGCGTATTTGGTGGAGACTGTCTGAACGCGCTCGTATTGTCATCAATAGGCCAGTATATAAGCGGGAAGAATTTCATCTGTGACAGCTCTTCTGTGCTAAGGCCGACGACGCCATTGGCTTCTGCCGAGGTGCGCGTCGCCATAACGCTTGCCAGTGTCTTAAGTCCTTGCTCGACTTTTCGGTCAAGCTTAGTGTCTCCGGATTTGATATAAGCGAGGTAAAGCCCTTGTGTCCATATTTCCGGACCTTGCCTGTTTTGCGCATGAGCAGTATTCCCGCCTAAGGTCAACGATATAATAAAGCCTAGGATGAAAACAGCTGCTTTCGCAATGCCAGGGCGGTTAAGTTTTGTGCTACCGATCGTGATGAGACAATCGATAAGGAAAAGAAGCGCGGCTAGTAAAAAGAAGAAGGCAGCCAGAGGCTTACTCTCGTTATCATTATGGGTGAGTATTCGCGCTTTATTCGGGTAAGAAGCCGGCTGTATCAGACGACTGAGTTCCTTGGGTGGTAGGTCGGCAAAGTTATGCGGTATCAGGTTCTGAGATGCAGTGCTGCCAGCAAGAGAGAGCCTATAAAGTCCGGGCGGCGTTTCTCGAGAGGGGAGGTGCTCTTGGGTTGCAGCGACAGGTTGAAAGCGATCTCGTTCTTGCGGTGAAAGAGAGCGTAAGCGGCCAAAACCATCAAGAAGAGCCGTCGGGCGCAGTAAGGCATTTGTCTTGTAATCTTCAAAAACGTGGGCTGTGTTGCCGCTGTTGACGGTTTCAATTATCTGCGTTATGCGACCTAGAATTTGAGGGAATACACCCGATAGGGGTAGGTCAGACCAGCTTGGATCGGCTGTGACGTGAACCAGAATAAGCAATCCGTCCCCTATCTGCCTTGCTGTAATGATTGGCGTGCCGTCTTCTAAAGATGCCCATAAATACTCGGAAAGGTCGAAGCCGGGTTGCGCAAGAATTTGCTTGTTCAGCTTAAGCTCATCACTCATCTGCAAGCCGCTTAGGGCTGTTCCGTCTTTGAAACTCAGTTGTCTTGGTGCTGCGCCGAATTGTAAATTACCGTCTAAGGAACGGAACCCTGCTCGTAAAGGAACTGGAGAAAGCTCATCTGTGGTGCTTTCCGAAAGTCTCGTTCCAGCAAAGCGCAAGACGATATGCCCTTGTTCTATCCATTCTGAGAGCTGTTCTTGCTCCGACCTGCTTAGGGAGGTATCGGGCAAGATTACTAAGTCGCTCTTAGTGTGTTGCTGAGCCTTGATGTCGTCTAGGAACGCGGTTAATGCACCGCTTTCTATGCTAAGGTTTTCT
>CAXGMH010000095.1:0-4512 GCA_964010795.1 uncultured Alphaproteobacteria bacterium | reverse complement strand
CGAAACGCTCGGTCAAAAGCGGATTGGCGCGATGTGTTTTCGCCAAAGGAGACACATCCAATGGGTGATCTGTAACATGAATAGGCTGTATAAGTTTTGGCTCAACCTTCTCTTCAAAAACCTCAAGGACGATCTCACCCCATTTGTGACGATCCTCGACATGAACACCCAGCTCTTTTGCTTTGGCAGCTGCCTGGTCACGATCGGTGATCGCAAGGAAATCGACACCCGTTTCTTCCTTAACAAGATCAATCATCGTCGCGCGGCGCCACGGTGCTTTCATATCAATTTCATTCTCACCAAATGTGACAACAGTCGTGCCGTATAATGTCTTGGCCAAATGCTCAACCAATTCCTCGGTCAGGCGCATCATATCATTATAATCCGTGTATGTCTTATAAAGCTCAACAGCTGTGAATTCAGGGTTATGCTTGATAGATATCCCTTCATTACGGAAGTTCTTGCCAATCTCAAAAACACAATCGCTGAACCCGCCGACGATCAAACGCTTCAGATAAAGCTCGGGCGCGACACGCAAAAAGAAATCCGAGTCCAAAGAATTATGATGCGTGACAAAAGGTTTCGCGCTCGCCCCCCCCATGATTGGCTGCATCACAGGTGTTTCCACCTCAACACCGTCCCATTCCTCTTCAAGAAAACGGCGTATCTCGCTTACGATTTTTGCCCTCGCACGCAGTACATTGCGTGACTCTTCATTCGCAATAAGGTCAAGGTAACGCTGTCTGTAACGCTGTTCAATATCCTGAAGCCCATGATACTTCTCGGGCAGCGGATGCAGCGCCTTCGTCAGCAAAGTAATTTCTTTGGAACGGATAGATAGTTCTCCGCGCGGCGTGCGGCGGATCGTACCCGTAATACCGATTACATCACCAAGGTCAAAATATTGTAGCTTCTCCAGCTCTTCAGCCGGCGTAGAGTCCTTGTGCGAAAAAATCTGTATCTTGCCTGAGCAATCGCTGAGGTCAATAAACATACCGCTATTACGCATAGCCGTGATACGGCCGGCAACAATCACGCTATCTTCTGTCTCAGCACCACTTTCCAAACCTTCATATTTAGATTGTAAATCACCAGCCAAGTGCTTGCGATCAAACGAATAAGCAAAAGGTTCCATTCCAGCCGCGCGAGCCTTTTCCAGTTTTACACGACGCGCCTCGATCGGGTCCGTTGTTTGCGATGCTGCCGTTTGATCTTTTGCAGTACTATTCATAAATCGTTTCTCTTCTTTATTTCATTTTTTATGATACAATTAAATAATGATGCGTAACATAATTGCAAGACAAACCTTAACACAAAAGCGCGGAAATGCCTTATTTTTAGTGCTTCTAGGCGTTGCCCTGTTCGCAGCCCTGTCTTATACCATCACAAGAAGCAGCGATACTATGTCCGGAGATATAAGCGACCACCATGCAGGCTTGCTTGCCGATGAGATATTACTATACGCGAAACAACTTGAACGTTCAGTACAAATGATCCTCGCTAATGGCTATTCCGAGCAGGATATAAGTTTTAAACATGATGATCTCGCCGCAGCTTATGACCATGGCGGGCCCACAGGCGCAGAAGTCTTTAATATCTCGGGCGGAGGAATGCGCTACAAACCCTTCCCACAAGCCTCGAGCGAAGGTTGGCTTTTCACCGGATCCAACTACATACCCAATATAGGCGGGCTAAATGAATTTGGCAGTATCTCTTCTTGCTCTGACTCTGCAATCGACACTGTACGCTGTCTGGATTTAATAGCGATTTTACAAAACATCCCGCTTAACCTCTGCCTTGCAATCAACAAAAAAGTCGGCGTGGCGAATATAGATGACGGACAAAGCCCCCCTCAGGATGATAAAAAGTCGAGTTTCACACCATTTCCCGGACAATTTGGTGCAGGATCAATCCGCAATCTCGCCGACACGAATGCTGCTGGCTTCCATCTCTCGGGCAAAAAGACTGGCTGCTTCGAAGGTGATGAGGATGATGACGGCACAGACATCTCAGGACAATATTATTTCTATCATGTCCTCTTGGCGCGGTAATTGTTGATTACCTCAATAATTTGACAAAAATCATGGACGTTTATTCATTAATGCTTTATCCCATTGTCATTGCTAAGCGTTTGGATGTTAGGAAATTTCGCAAAAAAGCACATCTCCTACCCTCGCAGTGACAAGGTGTAAAGCATGATGACGACATTTGATTTTTCGAAACCTTTAAAAATTGGGACACGCGGTTCGGTATTGGCGACAACGCAAACTGCAATGGTCTCGGACAAACTAAAAGCCGCCTGGCCCAAGCTTGAGATTGAGACAATCATTATCAAAACATCAGGCGACTGGAAAAAAGAGCAAGGCGAGACACGCCTCGCCGAAAGCAAGGGCGGCAAGGGTCTTTTTATCCAGGAAATTGAGGCCAATATTTTAGATGGCCATGTAGATTGCGGTGTTCACTCTCTCAAAGACGTTCCAACCTTCCTCGAAGATAATCTATGTGTCGACCATGTTCTTGAACGCGAAGACCCGCGAGATGCCTTCCTGTCTGATAATTATGCAAGCCTAGCTGAAATGCCCAAAGGTGCGATTGTCGGCACGGCATCTTTGCGCCGCCAGGCAGCGATCTTAAAAGCCTTTCCGCATCTCGAGGTTGAAATTCTGCGCGGAAATGTAGACACACGTATTCAGAAAATGCGCGACGGACAAGTAGATGCAGCTATTCTGGCCGTATCAGGTTTGCACCGTATTGGGCGTGAGAGTGAAATCACATCAATACTAGCTCCTGACTTTATGGTTCCCGCCTGCGGTCAAGGCTCTCTGGCGATTGAAACACGCTCTGATGACATGGGCGTAAGACAATTATTCGATGCTATTCATCACGACGTTTCCGGCCTTTGCGCCGCTGCCGAACGTGCGACACTGGCTGCACTGGACGGGTCATGTCGCTCGCCCATTGGTTGCTTCGCTTCCTTCGAGGGTGCCGAGATGACACTTCATTGCGTCGTTTATGAGCCGGATGGATCAGCACTTTACGAAGACAAAGCTAGAGCGACCATCAAAACAGTGAGCGATGCGAAAGCATTCGGATATGACCTAGGCACAAAACTAAAGCCCAAAGCCCCTGCCCGCCTGTTTGCTTAAATCCAACAGATATAATTGAAACCTTAGCCCAGAACCTTCATCAAGAAATCTGTGCCATCGCGCATTCCGTCCTCATCAATGGAATGCCCCAGCTCAGGGCAGGTCGTCGTTGTCACAGGCACGTCAAATCCCTTGAGCGCGTTCAAGGCTGGCGCATGAGCTGAAAAAGGTACGATATCATCACGCATACCATGCACCAAATGTACCGGCGGTTTTGACCTTAGCTCTTCTTCCAGCAATTCAGCCCCGATCAATGCACCAGAGAAACCAAGCACACCGCCCAAAGGCTCCTCACGCCTGAGCGCCGTATGAAGCGCAAGCATCGTCCCTTGCGAAAAACCAAAAAGCGCACATTTTTCCGCAGGCAAATCATATTCTTTAAGCTGGCTGTCAATAAGCGCATTTAAAATGCCAGAGGCTTTGTGCACACCGTCTAGCATCGCGCCCTCGGATCGATCCTGAAGCGAAAACCACTGATAGCCCATCGGCGCCATATCACACGGAAATGGAGCATCCGGCGCAAGAAAAGCGGTCTCAGGCAAAGCCTCTTGCAAATAAGGCGCGAGCGCCATCAAATCACGGCCATCTGCACCAAGGCCATGCAACATGATAACAAGTGACTTGGCTTGAGGAGCTTTCTTAGGCGGCAATGTATAGCACTTGATCTGATCGAGTGAGACGTTTGTGTCCTGCGGGGTATTACTCATGAATAATGTCCAGCTCATATTTTGAGTTCAGCGTGATTGCTGGTACAGCCTGCCTTGCTTTGGCGACCAGATCAAGATCAATCTCGGCTGTAATAAGTCCTGGCGTTTGACCGTCCGCCTCGGCCAGAATTTCACCCCAAGGGCTTACGATCATTGAATGCCCATAAGTTTGCAGCCCCGTATCATGTTCTCCCACTTGCGCAGGCGCAAGGACAAAGCTGCCTGTCTCAATCGCTCTGGCACGCAGCAAAACTTCCCAATGCGCCTTTCCCGTCGGCACAGTAAAGGCTGAGGGAATCATCAGCATTTGCGCACCGGCTTGGGCAAGCTGTCTATATAACGCAGCAAAACGCAGATCATAACAAATCGACATTCCAATATCCGCCATAGGCGTTTTAACCAGAACCGAGCGCTCACCGCCAAACGTATAAGCACTCTCACCATAGGCTTCCCGATCGCTTAAAACAGCATCATAGAGATGGATTTTATCATAGTGAGCGACAATCTTGCCATCAGGACCGACCAAATAAGAACGATTTATCAGCTTATTCGCTCCCACCTCGGGCAACAGGGATGATATCGAACCGATCAAGAGAGATACGCTCAACTCCTCAGCCAAAGCGCGATAAGCCGCCAGTGTCGGATGTTCGCCCTCAACG
>CAXGMH010000094.1:0-4573 GCA_964010795.1 uncultured Alphaproteobacteria bacterium | reverse complement strand
AAGCGAGTCCGAGCGAAGCGTTATTCTGGAAGAGCGCCGCCAAACACTGGAGAGCTCGCCTCAGCGTCTGTTCTTCCAATCTCTCAAGGAAACTCTGTTCGAAGGGCATCCCTATGCCATTCCCATTATCGGCACTACCGATGATATAAAGGGGCTTAGCCATGAACAAATCATCCGCTTTTACCGTCAGCATTACAGGCCGGATCAAGCGCGATTGATCGTGTCCGGCGCAGTTGACCTCGAGACATTGCGAAACCTTGCAGAGCAGACCTATGGCGTGATCGAGACACCCGATACGCCTCTGGCAGAAGGCTCCACAATGGCTACACCAAAGCAGCCTGAGGATATAAACAATGCTCTCACATCGAAGAGCACTATCATTCGCCACGACCCGTCCATTCGCCAGCCACTTTATATGCGCATTGCAGCCGCGCCGAACTGGACACAGGACCCGCAAGCCAGTCTCGCACTCAATATATTGGAAGAACTTATTGCCGGCGGACAAGATGCCCCGCTTTATCAAACACTTGTAGCTGAACAAAAAGTAGCCAGCTCTGTCTCGCTGTCTTATAACGGCCTGAGCGAAGGCCCTGCGATGATTACTTTATCTGCCTATCCGTCACAAGACACCTCTCGCGAAGAGCTTGAAACGGCCATAACAGCCTTTCTCAGTAAAATGCAAACGTATCAATGGAGTGCTGAGGATATCGCCCACGCCGTGACCAAATTACAAGACAGTGCAGTCTACTTGCGTGACTCTGTCACCGGCCCTGCAATGATTATTGGCCGTGCCACTGCTGCCGGCATGACATTGGATGAAATTGAAAGCTGGCCAAGTTTGCTCGAACGCGTCACAGCAGAAGACGTCTCTCTGGTCTCACAAAAATGGCTGCCGATTGCGCAAAGTCTGGATGGATGGCTATTGCCCGAGGCTGCGCAAGCCACACAAAACGGCAAAGATGCCGAGAAAAATAACGATGATAACAACACTAACAATGTCGATACCTCCTCACCAGAAGAGGAGGACACGCCATGAGCTTCTTGCCCCTTATACTGATTGGTCTTTTTATGATTACAAGCCCGAGCACACACGCCCAGACAAATGACTCTCCCTCCCCTTATCTTGATATCCAGACTGTTCATTCAGCCTCCGGTTTAAAAGCATGGCTTGTTCAAGATGAGAGCGTTCCCGTCATATCCGTACAATTTGCATTTCGCGGAGGTTCTAAACTCGACAGCGAGGACAAACAAGGGCTCTCCATCCTTCTCGCCCACCTTCTTGATGAGGGTGCAGGCCCCTACTCCGCGCAGGCCTTCCAAAAAAAGTTGAATGACCGTTCTATTTCTCTGTCTTTTAACAGTGGCCGAGACTCACTCAACGGTTCATTCGAGACTTTAAGCAAATACAAGGAAGAAGCCTTCGCCCTTCTAAAAACGGCTTTGACAAAGCCCTTATTCGAAGAAGAAGCCATTGAACGCATCAGAGCGGCTAATCTATCACGCATTCGCGATTCCTTAAGTGACCCTGAATGGAGAGCCTCTCGCCTTATGCTTGACCGTGGCTATGAGGGACATCCCTATGCGCTGAACAGCGGTGGGACCCTGACAAGTCTGAAAAAAATCACGCGTGATGATATTGTTGAAGCACATAAAAACCGCCTGACACTTGACCGCCTTGTTATTGGTGTGAGCGGCGATATCAGCGCAGAAGAACTCAGCACCGTGCTTGACCTGGTCTTTGGCGATCTGCCTGATAGTAACGGGCCGATTCTTGTTGAAAACACAAATATCAGCAATCTGGATAGTGTTGCACTACACCCTTTTGAGACGTCGCAAACAATCATTCAGCAAGTCTGGCCGGGTGTCTCACGAAAAGATGAGAACTACTATGATGCCTTGGTTTTAAACGCAGCATGGGGCGGACTAGGATTTGGCTCGATCCTCACCGAGGATATCCGTGAAGACCGTGGTTTGACCTATGGCATCTACACCTCGCTTAGCACGCTCGATCATGCACCCAGCCTTACACTCAGCACATCCACGCAGCATACTAACCTGACAGAAATGCTTGAGCGTATCACAACACATAGAGACGCTCTTTTGACTGCGCCAATCGCACCGGACAAGTTGCAACTGGCGAAGGACTATTTGATTGGCTCACTACCGCTGAACCTGACATCAAACGATCAGATCGCTTCTATTCTTCTGAACCTACAGCTTGACCACCTGCCCATTGACTATCTAGACCGCCGCGCAGCAAAGATCGAAAATGTTACGGCACAAAGCGCACAAGAAATGGCGAAGAAGCTTCTCGGCACAGCGCCGATGACCGTACTTGTCGGCCCTGCCTCTATTGCACAAAGTCTTGGACAAAATGCAACCGTTGTTGAGGATTTACCCAATGTCGAATAATGGTTTTGATACAATCTGGCGCGCTGTTCATAAACAAAAAGAAAAAGAAGCCGCACAAGGCATTACCTTAAAAGACCTCTTCGCGCATGAACCTGACCGCATGACGCGTTTTGTCAAAACCATAGACGGCCTATATTTCGACGCCTCAAAAACAGCGCTTTCCTCGGCTATTCTTGAGGGGCTTCTCGATTTGGCGCGCAGCTGTGGAATAGAAGAGCTACGAGAAAAAATGGTCAAAGGTGAGGCTATCAACACATCAGAGGATAGAGCCGTTTTGCATATGGCGTTGCGCTTACCCTCAAGCGAGAGACCTGAGCCCGCTCTTAACGATATCTATGACGATATCCAGTGCACAAAATCACAGATGCGCCAATTTGCTTTGGATATACGCTCGGGCGATATCACGGGGGCAAGCGGCCAGGCTTTTACCGATATTGTCAATATCGGTATTGGCGGATCAGATTTAGGGCCGCATATGGTCTATACAGCTCTCAAAGGACAGTTCAACGGCCCGAAACTACACTATCTATCCAATATTGATGCCCACCAATGGACAGCCTTATCGAAAACGCTCAACCCAGAAACGACACTGTTTCTGGTTGCGTCTAAAACCTTCACTACGATTGAAACCTTGACCAATGCACAAACGGCAAAGGACTGGCTTATTCAAAAGCTACCCGGAGGTGAGAAAGCCGTCACACACCATTTTGTAGCGCTGAGCACAAACAACAAGGCCGCACAGGATTTTGGCATAGAACAGACGCGCATTTTTCCCTTTGGCGATTATGTCGGTGGGCGTTTCAGCCTGTGGTCCTCAATTGGACTTTCGCTATGGATCGGTCTGGGCCCTGATGCCATGGATGCGCTTTTTGACGGTGCCTATGCCATGGATTGCCATTTTCTTAAAAGCCCCATAGAGGGCAACATAGTCGTTATTATGGCTCTTACTGGATTATGGCACGCAAGCGGCTTGAATATGTCCGCGCTGGCCTGTCTTCCCTATGACCAAAGGCTAGACCTCCTCTCCGATTGGTTGCAGCAACTGGACATGGAATCTAACGGCAAAACTGTCAAGAAGGACGGCGAACAGGTCGCATACCCGACCGGCCCGATTATTTTCGGAATGCCTGGCACGAACGGCCAGCACGCATTCTATCAACATCTACACCAAAGCCCACAGATTACACCGGTCGAATTCATAGGTGTTAAAAATCCCGACCATCGCCATAAAGACAGACATCACAAAGTTTTGCTCGCCAATATGGTCGCTCAAGCTCAGGCGCTGCTTAACGGTCAGGACAACAAAGACGAGCCCTATCGCAACTTTGCAGGCAACCGCCCCAGCACGACACTGGTGATCGACAGGCTGGATCCGTATCACTTAGGCCTTTTGCTAGCCCTTTACGAGCACAAGATATTTGTTCAAGGCGCTATCTGGGGCATCAATAGCTTTGACCAATGGGGGGTCGAGCTCGGCAAGGCATTAGCCAAGTCACTACTCAACAACGACAAAGCCAGCGAAAACGATCCGTCGACACTTGCTCTTTGTAAGTTATTGGCGATATCTTAAGGTTTTACAGCATAATATAAATTCGTGTAGACTATCGTATCATTAAGAGGAGTATATAAACGCGTGTCCAGACCGGAGCCCGAAAACACTGTTATTTCACAAGAGCGGTTAGATGCAGCCATCGCCAAGCACCAGAAATATATGCGTGGCCAAATGGGGGGCGCACGTGCCAATTTCAAGTTCTGCATATTGGACGGCCTCGACTTTCGCGGAGCAAACCTGACGGGATCGGAATTTACTGGATCAAGCTTTGTCAAAGCTATCCTCGATCGCTGTACATTCGACCAATCCAATTTTTATGCCTGCGATTTGCGTGAAACCTCTATGAACGGAGCGTCCTTCAGACGTGCCGATTTTCGCGGCGCCTATATCGCAGATGCCCGCGTAGAAAACTCCGACTTTACCTCGGTTGATATGCGCGAAGGGCGCATGATGAAAAAGGCCAAAGGTCGCCTGCACAACAAAACCATGGCCAATGGCGAAGAAGCATTGGTCAGCACCAGCTTTGAGCGCGCCAATATCAAGAATAGTAATTTCACAGGCGCGAAAGCCTACCGCACGGATTTCTCGGGCGCGGATATGACGGGTGTG
>CAXGMH010000093.1:0-4573 GCA_964010795.1 uncultured Alphaproteobacteria bacterium | reverse complement strand
CCGAATTGCTGAGACTGTGAAGCGCATAGCTTGCCTGATCCTTGCCGGATAATGCGGTTGTTGAGTTGCACGCACTCGAGACCAGTGCAAGGCATAGCAATATCAATGCAGTGAAGTGCAGGCGTCTTTTGACGGGCCGCCTGATAGATAAAACAGACCCGTCGGTGAAGAGCGGGTCTGTTTGTGAAAAATTATAAGAGCGCATAATCGCCTGCGTATCGTGGGTTCTGTTTGAACCTATTCAGCAGCACTGGCTGCGAATGGAAGTTCGCGCCCGCCTGATGCTTTGCTGCCAGTATTGTCGTTCTCGCTGTTTTTCTCAGCGTCGGACTTATTGGCGGTGGCCTTTGTGTTTGCTGATTTGCCGGATTTACCTTTGTTTGCGTTTTCGGAATTGCTGTAAGGAGCAAGTGTTCCGTCAAGTGTTGCGCCTGCTTCTACGGCAAGTTCTCCATAAGAGATTGTGCCTTGGATAAAGCCGCCGGATTTAACTGTCAAGCGACCTGAAACGCGAATGTCACCTTCGAAGCGACCTGCGATTGTGGCTTGTTCGATTTCAACTTCGCCGTTAAAGCTACCGTTTTCTGAAACGTCTAAAACGCTTGCGCCTTTAAGCGCTGCTTCAACGTGGCCTTCAACGATCAAGTGGTCACAAGAAGTGATCTCACCAGACATTGTAATGCCTTGGCCGATAATCAGTTGGCGGCTGTTTGCAGAAGACGTGCTCTGTGCTCCGTAATTTGCCCCTGCACCGAATTGGCCTGCGCCAAAGCCACGGCCGGCAGGATAGCCTGCGGCTTGCGTATTTGGGATATCAGGTGTTCTGTTTGATTGTTGTGTGTTGTTGTCTGATGATTGGGCCATGGCTGCGCCTTCCTTTTTTGTCGATTGAGTGGCTCCTTGAGCAGCGGCCGGCTGCCCTGATGGATTTTGTCTGTTTTGTGCGTCTGTGTCTTGCGGCTGCTTTTGTGCAGGCGCGGCTTGCTGCTTATGAAACATGCAAAGCTCCTTTTACTGTCACGTTTTATTCAGGTTATGCCAAAACCACTAGCACAGCGATTGAAGCAAATGCAAGAATTGATTCGCAGTGAGAATTACTTTTTTGTGAAAACTAATAACAAGATCAGCTCTCTATGCTGTTTTTCTCATATTAAGAGTGAAAATGTGCATAAATCTTTTCGGCCAGTGCGCGTGAAATGCCGTCTACGCTGGCAAGATCGGATATAGATGCCTGTTTGACGGCTTTGCCTGAGCCGTAATGCTGTAGCAGAGCCTTTTTGCGCTTTGGCCCAACGCCGGGGAGGTCGTCCAATGGCGAGCGCGGAATATCTGATTTTCGTCGTGTTCGGTGTGCAGATATGGCAAAGTGGTGGGCTTCGTCGCGCAGACGTTGCAGGTAGTGCATAACCGGATCATTTGGCGGCAGGGTAAAAGGCTCTTCGCCTTGGCGGAAAAAGGTTTCGCGGCCCGCATTACGTTCCGGGCCTTTGGCAATGGCAACGACATTCAGTCGGTCTGCAAGTTCAAGTTCTTCAAGAACTTGCATGACCGAAGAGAGTTGGCCTGCGCCGCCGTCAATGAGAACAAGATCTGGCCAGATCTCGGATGCAACCTCAGAATTTTCTTCTAACTCTTTGATAAGGCGTGAGAAACGGCGCTTCATGACTTCTCGCATCATGCCGTAGTCATCAGACTCCGCTGCTTCGCGTATATTGAATTTTCTGTATGCCTTCTTGTTAAACCCGTCTGCGCCTGCAACGATCATCGCGCCGACCATGTTTGTACCGCTAACATGGCTGTTATCGTAAACCTCGATGCGTTTGGGCGGCTCGTCCAGAGCAAGGATCTCAGCGAGGCTTTCCAGTAGGGCGGCTTGTGATTTTTGCTCTCCCATTTTGCGCTTGAGCGCTTCGCGCGCGTTCTTCTCCACCCATTCGGTGAGTTGTTTCATAGACCCCTTTTGTGGGGTTATGATCTGAACGCGGCGTTCTTTTTGTTCGGCGAGCGCTTGTTCAATGAGGTTTTGTTCAGCGAGTTTGAGATTGAGATAGATTTTTCCCGTAACAGGCTTGTTCTCGTAAAATTGTGGGACAAAGCTGGCCAGAGCTTCGCGCAAATCTTCATCCTCATCGAGTTTGATATAATAGGGCTTGTTGCCCAGGGGCTGTCCGCCGCGGAAGAAAAAGACCTGAATACAGGCCATTTTACCAAGATGGACGGCGGCAAAGATATCGGCATCTTGCACGCCCTCTACGGGCACGTCATGGCGCATCTGGATATAGGATAAGGCGCGCAGGCGGTCACGGTAATGCGCAGCGCGTTCGAAGTCGAGCTCATCGCTGGCGAGCTGCATCCGGTCGGCATAGCTTTGTTTAATGTCTGTTGATTTACCCTCGAGGAAAGCTTTGGCGTCTTTTAGCTGGCTGTTGTAATCCTCTTGTGAGACATAGCCGACACAAGGGGCTGTACAGCGCTTGATATGATATTGCAAACACGGGCGGTCGCGGTTTTCAAACTGGCTGTCACGGCAATTGCGGATCATAAAGGCTTTATGCATGGCAATAAGGGTTTTGTTTACGGCGCCTGCGGAGGGGTAGGGGCCGTAATAGCTGCCTTTTTCTTTGCGGGCGCCACGGTATTTATAAATGCCGGGATAATCCTGTTTGTCCGAGATATAGATGTAGGGAAAAGACTTATCGTCGCGCAGGAGGACATTATAGGTTGGCTGGAACTTTTTGATATAGCTTGATTCCAGTATCAGCGCGGCCGTCTCGGTTGGCGTGGTGACAAACTCCATGGTTTTTGTTTCGGCAACCATACGTTTGATCCTCATCGGCAGGCGAGACGGATTTGTGTAGGATGCCACACGCTTTTTCAAGGCCTTGGCCTTGCCGACATAGATCACATCGCCCAGCGCATTAATCATGCGATACACGCCCGGATTTTCGGGAAGGCGCTTAAGGTAGTTGCGAATAATTGCGATCCCTTCATCCAAAGAGGCAATGGCGGTTTTCTTATCAGACATGGTTTTACTGTATTGTTTTATCCTTATAGCCGCAAAGATCAGAGACGATACAGCGCGGGCAATCCGGTTTCCTTGCCTTACAGATATAGCGCCCATGCAGGATAAGCCAATGATGTGCGTGTTGCATAAATTCTTTCGGGACGACTTTAAGTAGTTTTTGCTCGACTTGATCGGGAGTTTTGCCCTTTGCCATGCCTGTACGATTGCCCAGTCTGAAGATATGCGTGTCTACGGCAATTGTCGGTTCTCCAAAGGCAATATTGAGGACAACATTTGCGGTTTTACGACCGACACCGGGCAGTGCTTCGAGGCTGACGCGGTCGTCTGGAACTTCTCCGCCGTGCTTCTCAATGAGAATATTGCAGAGTTTATAGACATTTGCGGCCTTTGCGTTAAACAGGCCGATTGTCTTTATGTGTTCGCGGATGCCCTCTTCGCCAAGTGACGCCATTTTCTCGGGCGTATCGGCAATCGCAAAAAGGTCTTTGGTTGCTTTGTTTACGCCCGCATCGGTTGCTTGTGCCGACAGGACAACGGCAACCAGAAGCGTGAAAGCATTGCTGTATTCAAGATCGCTTTTCGGTTCAGGCTCTTGGGCTTGAAGTCGGGCAAAAAATTCATGAACTGCGTCTTTTTTCATTTGTCTACCTCATAGTCTTGAGCCTAAACTACTTTCATGCAGATAATTTTTAAAGCCCCAAGTGAAAAACCGAGTGCCTTAATGTTGTTTGAAACAACGCATAAGGTGAGCGATATTGTCTGGGCGCTGGATCATCAGGGCTTTTTGTGCTTTTCCGGGATTGGAGATAAAGAGCAAATCTTGACACGTATCGCTGCGTTTTTCCCCTCAGCGGCGCTATCAGAAATACAAAAGGGCGAAGCGCACCTTTATGAGGTGGCGGAGCGTTTTTTCAATGAAGGTGATTTAGGGGAGGGCTTTCCTAAAGCTATATGTTACGGCACAGCCTTTCAGCAGGATGTATGGAAGGCCTTGAGAGAAATGCCTGCATATGAACGGATGAGCTATGCGGAGCTTGCTATGAAGGTGGGGCGTCCAAAGGCTGTGCGGGCAGTAGGCTCTGCTGTGGGCGCTAATCCGATTTCTCCATTTATTCCATGCCACCGCATCCTGCCTAAGTCCGGTGGTGTTGGGCAATATGGCTGGGGTTCGGCGCTTAAACAGAGCCTTTTGGAGAGCGAAAAAACCTTTGCAAGAAATATGTAAATAGTATATAACTTTGCCTATTGGAATTAAACGGGGCAAGTTATGAGCAGATCAGTGTTGTTTCAACAGCTTAGGGATTATGCAGCGCAAAATCCGGTTGCATCTAAAGAAGATGGTGGCCCGACTTGGCCTTTTATCGAGTTTGAAAGCGAGCCAGAGCGCCTGTCTTCTGATGGTATTATCAGTCTTATGCAAGATCATGATACCTCTACGCAGCTTACTCGCTATCATCCTTCCCTATCTCAATATGAAGTTCTAAAGGCACTTTATGGCACGAAGGATCAGGTTGACGTTCCCGAAGAGCAGCTCGATTATTTGCGTTA
>CAXGMH010000092.1:0-4598 GCA_964010795.1 uncultured Alphaproteobacteria bacterium | reverse complement strand
CTCAACCTCAACGGTAATGCCACTTTGTTCCAACAGAGCAATTAAAGACTGAAGGTGCTCTGCTCTTGCGCCTTGTAAAAACAAATCACCGCCAGTCATACCCGCTGCGATCATAAATGTACCCGCCTCAATGCGATCTGGCATAACATCGTGGGTTACACCACTCAGCGCCTCCACGCCTTCAATGCGAATTGTGGATGTACCGTCACCTGTAATTTTTGCCCCCATTCCTCGCAAACACTCAGCTAGATCAACAACTTCCGGTTCCTGGGCTGCGTTTTCGAGAACAGTCTCGCCCTCTGCCAAAGTTGCCGCCATCATCAGATTTTCAGTACCCGTGTGGCTGACCTTAGGAAAACGATAAAGCCCGCCCTTTAATTTGCCGGCTTCTGTACTTGCGTGGATATAGCCTTCCTTCAACTCAATTTGAGCGCCCAGCGCCTTTAACCCTTCAATATGATAATCAACAGGGCGCGTTCCGATGGCACAGCCTCCCGGCAAAGACACCTTGGCTCTACCTTCTCTGGCCAAAAGAGGTCCCAAAACCATGATGCTCGCCCGCATTTTCCGTACCAGATCATAAGGCGCAGTCGTCGACACAATCTCGGCAAAGGTCAAAGTTACACGTCCCTCAGCCTCCTCAATACTTGCACCAAGGTGAGAGAGTAAATCATAAAGAGAACGTATATCGCGCAGGCTGTTGGGCATACGGGAAAAAGTAACAGGTTCATTCGTCAAGATAGCGGCACAGGCAAGCTTAAGCGCAGCATTCTTGGCACCGCTTATTACAATGTTTCCCTTCAAGGCGTTACCGCCCCGTAGCGTAATTCTGCTTAAGGCCTCATTCATAATGACAATCTACTCTATTCTATTCAGCTGCTTCGGAGGTATCAGTTTTAAGACGCGGCAAAGTTACACCGCGCTGCCCCATATATTTTCCCGCACGATCGGCATAGGTGACCTCACAAGGTGTCTCCCCCTTGTAGAACAAGAATTGAGCCACACCTTCATTCGCGTAAACTTTTGCAGGTAAAGGGGTTGTGTTTGAAATCTCGAGCGTGACCTGTCCCTCCCAGCCCGGCTCAAGCGGCGTCACATTGACGATCAAACCACAACGCGCATAGGTACTCTTACCAAGACAAACAACCAGAACATCTTTGGGGATGCGAAAATATTCAACCGTACGCGCTAAAACGAAACTATTTGGCGGGATCACGCAAACATCTGTCTGGCGCTCGACAAAACTCTGCTTCGAGAAATTTTTCGGATCGACAATCGCATTATCGACATTGGTAAAAATCATGAACTCATCCGCAAGACGCGCATCATAACCATATGATGACAAGCCATAGGAAATAACGCCTTCGGCGCGTTGTTTTTCCTCAAAAGGTTCAATCATTCCGTGCTCAAGAGACTGCTCACGGATCCAATGGTCCGGCATTATCGACATATTCTTACCTCATTTATTTCGTAATATGCCAATCCTAAACACTGTGTGCCCAAGGCTCAAAGCAAAATTTTTGGTTATCCCGCTTTTTTACCCCAAAGTTACGTTTCCAACTTCGAGAGGTTTTAATTTAGGAGGAGAAAGGTAAAGGCGACCATCAAAAAGAAGTGTTCCCACTGCCTTAACTTCATCAAGACTACCAATAGGAACGACATCATCCAATCCCGGATAGCAACGCAATATCAGCTCACTCAGGATGCGCGGCGGCAATTTAATACCAGCCATCATTTCATAAAAAGCAATATCTCTGCCGTCATCGAGCTTCCTTATCTGAGTGTGGGGTACAGTAAGTGGCTTAATACTCGGCCGGTTGTTAAATTCAAACAAGCAGGATCGGTCAATCTCTTGCGCACCACCTTTAACAGTGCGTGCCACATCCTGAAAAACATCCAAGATGAGACCTCCCCCCGTTTTATTGATCGCGCTGATCTGTTTATAATTCCTATCACTTGTGCGGATAAGCCCCTTACCATAGCCATTAGCAAAGCATTCCTCCAATAAGAGACCTTTCATGCGGGTTGATATGCCACGGCATCGAAAGGCTTCTGACACGCCGTCCTCAGCAATATAAAAATATTGATCGACCTCTTTCGACACACCTGCTGCAGAGGCAACATCAAATTTGGATTTAAGCGGGGTTGCGACCACAAAGGCCTCAATCTCGTCAGTGTCTAGTCCACGCCCCAGAAGAATTTTCCCGTTAGCCTCAAAATAGCTGCGAAAGATATCTTTAGCCTCTTCCAGATAAAACTCTTCATTATAGGGCGGCCCCGCAAACACGTCACAGTAAAGAGCAGCCAGCCCCTCATCGAGAACGCCTTCTAACATTTGCGTATCTATGATTTTTTGAATTTTAAGGCCTTGAGCGGCCATCGCTTGGATAGATTTTGTCATTGGTATCACCTGTCATGTCATCAAATAATTTTTGTAAAGTTGCCCTGTCTAAATACGCACAGAGCTAACGCTTCAAAGGCCTAATGCCAATGATGATGGATATGATGACGATGATGATGCAATGCAATATTCATATTATTGAGTTAACACAAGCTCACGATTTTTTACAATCTTTTTCTTCATCTTTTTTACAAGCCTCTGTTTTATCTGCCTTTTTACGACGCTTCAGATTGGCACGAAGAGCCGCCGCTTTTTTATAGAGCATATCTTTCTTCATTTGCGGGGGCTTCTGGCTCATACTACACTCTCCTTAACTGCAATAATTCTGGTTATCTTATAAGGTAAATAAGAACCTTTTTCGATCTGGAATGTTTTATATGTAATGAATTACAAGATTTTAATCAACAAAGATGCAGGCACAGTCCGCTCTATTGGCAAAGAAAACCTCAAAGCCCAAATACTGGATTGTGGCTTTGATGAAGACTCTGTTTTCATACAAACCTTTGACGAGCTAAAGCGATGCATCGAGGAAAGCCGTGCGGATCAATCCTTTCTGATCGGTGGTGGTGACGGCACACTTCGCTCTATGGCCGAGTTATTCTACAAAAAACAAAGCCCTTTCGGCATTTTGCCACTCGGAACGATGAACCTTTTGGCTAGAGATATCGGCCTCCCCCTCGATCTCAGCGAAGCCTTAAAAGTCTATCGACAAGGTGCAAACGAAGAGAAAATCGACACAGCCTTTGTCAATGAGACGCTATTTCTATGCTCTGCCTGCCTCGGCACAATCCCCGAGACCTCTCAATTCAGAGAAGAAAACCGCGATCAAAGCCTCCCGATCCTGCTGCCGCAGCTTACATTCCGTATGCTGGCCGAAATGGAGCGTATGAACGGAGAGCGCCTTTATGTCACCGTTGACGGTAAACGAAAAAAGCTACGTGCCTCAGCCTTCATTATTTCAAACAACCTATATGACAAAAAACAAAATGGCGGCATGGAAAGCTTTCACCGCGAAAACCTAAAGGGCGGTGTATTAGGACTTTACACAGCATTTACCAAAAGCCTGATCGACCGCCTAAGGTTACTCTTTAAAATGCGTAGCGGTGAATGGCAATATGATCCGGCGATCCGCGAATGGGCGGGAAACAAAATCACAATTAACAACAATAAGTCCGAGGCTCTTTTATCATTGGACGGTGAAACCTTTACTCTTTCGACACCTCTGGAATTTGTAATCGAACCAAAGTCTCTCAAAATCCTAATCCCCAAAGGTTTAGCGAGAAATAATGCAGAAAAATAAAGCCCTTACAAAAACACTAAACGCTCTTGAAGATAGCAAAGAAGATGGAAAAATCCGCTTTGGCGATGTGATCGATGCATTGGAGCACCGAGGCTTTGGACCGTTTCTGATCGGCTTTTCTCTCATCATGATATTGCCCACAGGCGCTGTCCCTCTGGTTCCGGGAATATGCGCAGCCTTTGTCATTTTATTCAGTGCACAAATTTTGATCGGTCGATCAACACCATGGACACCGCAAAAGCTGCGCGACATATCTTTTGAATACGAAAACTATCAATCGGTCATTGAAAAGGCACGCCCTACAACCGAGTTTATAGATCGCTTTTTTCACGGACGAATGGAATTCCTGACAGGCAAGGCGGCAAAATACCTTATAGCGACACTCAGCATCCTTTTATCCGTGTTGATTATAGTGCTTGGCGCCGTACCCTTTTTCGCAGCACTGCCAGCCAGTGCGATTTTATTCTTTGGGCTGGCTATGACCGTCAAAGACGGCTTAATGACACTTATCGGACTTACCATCATTACTATCCTGCTGTTTGTGTTCCCACAAATTATTGGTTAGGCTGCATAGATTATGAAGATACTGCATTTATCAGACCTGCATTTCGGAACAGAAACCGCTGATACCGTCGAAACACTCATCGGCCTAATCACGGATATATCGCCCGACCTTGCAATCATCAGTGGTGACTTTACACAGATCAACGCACGCAAAGAATACGAAACTGCGCGCGAATTGATAAACGCTCTACCCTGCCCGCTTTTATCCGTGCCCGGTAACCACGACGTCCCGCCATTTAATCTGGCCAATCGCTTTCTGCGTCCCTTCAAACGTTATCAGCGCTATATCAGCAAAGAGCTGAACCCTGTCCATGAAAATGAGACAGCACTCAT
>CAXGMH010000091.1:0-4599 GCA_964010795.1 uncultured Alphaproteobacteria bacterium | reverse complement strand
CCCTCGTTGATGACGACAAAAATGGGGCGCGCGAAAGATTGGTCGTGCCACCTTATGAGAATGGTTCTGCAGAGAAGTCCGTCATTATCACCAGAAACCTGACCAAAAAATTCGGCGATTTTACGGCGGTCAATGACGTGTCGGTTGAAATTATGCCAGGCGAGATTTTCGGCTTTTTAGGGTCGAATGGCTGCGGCAAGACCACAACGATGAAAATGCTCACTGGTCTGCTGCCCGCCAGTGAGGGAGAGGCCTTTGTCTTCGGACAAAAACCGGATGGTGACATGGAATTTCGCAAACGCGTTGGCTATATGAGCCAGAGCTTTTCGCTCTATTCTGAACTGAGTGTTTTACAAAATCTGGAACTGCATGCGCAGCTTTTCCATGTGCCGGAAGATAAGGTCAAAGCACGGATTGATGAATTGCTCAAA
Organism: uncultured Alphaproteobacteria bacterium; assembly: GCA_964010795.1. Classification (GTDB taxonomy): domain Bacteria; phylum Pseudomonadota; class Alphaproteobacteria; order Micavibrionales; family UBA9664; genus CAXGMH01. Next base: position 4,168 of record CAXGMH010000091.1, on the reverse strand, counting down.
CGTTTCGGGCTGCAATCATGTAAAGACACTCTGCCTTCCTCCCTGCCTTTGGGCGTACGCCAGCGTCTCTCACTGGCCGTGGCGGTGGTGCATGAGCCGGAGATGCTGATTTTGGATGAGCCGACATCGGGCGTCGATCCGGTGGCGCGGGATGAATTTTGGAAGCTATTGATTGATCTCTCCCGCAATAAGAAAACCACGATCTTTATCTCGACCCATTTCATGAATGAAGGTATGCGATGTGATCGTATAACGCTTATGCATGCGGGGAACATTCTGGCTTGCGATACGCCGGACAAACTGATTAAGGACAAAAGTAAGGATACGCTGGAAGAAGCGTTTATTTCTTACATGGAAGAGGCCGCGCCCACTCAGAAAACGGCATCTGAAGAGCAAAAACCTTCCGATATTTCCACGGCGATTAAGGCGGATCATCACAGCGGGGTTTCACCAGCTGTCGTGCAGGGCATCCGCCGTGTAACCGCCTATGCGATGCGTGAGGCCAAAGAGCTGTCCCGAGATCGTATCCGTGCCGCCTTTGCCTTTTTCGGCACGATGATCCTGATGTTCGTCTTTGGTTTCGGGATCAGCTTTGATGTCGAAAATCTGACCTTTGCTGTGCTTGATCGCGATCAAACCCCGGAAAGCCGCCTGTATACGCAAGGGCTGGAAGGCTCGCGTTATTTCACGGAAAAATCCCCTTTGCGCGATCACGCGGATATGGATCATCGTATGAAAAGTGGGCAGATCACACTGGCCATCGAAATTCCGCCGAATTTTGGTGAAGATTTGCTCAAAGGGAAATCACCGGAAGTTGCGGTGTGGGTGGACGGCGCAATGCCGTTTCGCGGCGAAACAGCCGCGGGCTACATGCAGGGGCTGCACGGTGATTTTATCCAAAGGCTATATGAGGACACTACCGGGGAACGGACGGCTGTTTCTCCCGTGATAATCGAGCCGCGCTTCCGTTATAATCAGGGCTTTAAAAGCACGGTTTCCATCGTCCCGTCTGTGATTGCTTTGATGCTGTTGTTTATTCCGGCCATTCTGTCGGCTTTGAGTATTGTGCGGGAAAAGGAGCTTGGTTCCATTACAAATCTGTATGTCACGCCGACATCCAAGTTGGAGTTTTTGTTGGGTAAACAGATTCCCTATGTCGGAATTACGATGATGAATTTCGTGTTGCTCGTTTTGGCAGCGTGGCTGATCTTCGGTGTTCCGGTGAAAGGCTCGCTTTTTGCGCTGACTCTCGGCGCACTTCTTTATGCTGGCTGTTCCACGGGGCTGGGGATTTTCTTTTCCGCCTTTACAAAAACGCAAATCGCAGCGCTGGCCATTACCGCGCTTATGACCATGCTTTCGGCGATCCAGTTTTCCGGGCTGATGCAGCCCGTATCCACGCTGGAGGGGGCTGGGGCCTTTATCGGCAGCATTTATCCGACCACTTATTTTATGACTATTACCAAAGGCGTGTTCGCAAAGGACCTCGGTTTTTCCGCATTATGGCCCAACCTTTGTGTACTTCTGGTTTCATGGCCGATTATTCTATCGGCGGGGATTTTCTTTTTAAAGAAGCAGGAGCGTTAGCGATGCAGATCAGCCTGAAAAATATTTTCCAGCTTGGTACCAAGGAACTGCGCAGCCTGTCCCGCGATGTGGTCATGATGATTATGATACTCTGGGGATTTAGTATCTCGATCTATGTTGCCGGGACATCGATCTCCCATGATCTGCACAACGGTTCCATTGCCATTGTCGATGAGGACCATTCGCCGTTGTCCGGACGGATCGGCGAGGCTTTCCTGCCGCCTTACTTTAAGACGCCCGATATTATTTCTTTTAACGAGATTGACGAGAGCATGGATAAGGATATATACACTTTTGTCCTTGTGATTCCTGAGGATTTCGAAGCGGATGTGCTGCGCGGCCTTGGGCCCACTATACAGGTCAATCTGGACGCCACAGCGGTGCAGATCGCCGGGATCGGAGCGGGTTACATCAGCAATATTATCAATGATGAGGTGAACCGGTTTTTAGAAAGAAACACGTCCACAGCACAAAGCCCCGTGCAGATGAAGCTGCGCTATGCGTTCAACCCGACGCTGAGCCCCAAATGGTTTGCGGGTATTATGGAGCTGGTTCACAACATCACCATGTTTACGGTTTTGCTGACCGGGGCGGCGCTGATCCGTGAGCGGGAACACGGCACGATTGAGCATCTTCTGGTCATGCCGGTGACGCCATTGGAAATTATGCTTTCCAAGGTATGGGCGACGCAACTGGTTGTTTTGGCCGCCACAGCCGCTTCGTTATGGGTGATGGTGCAGGGGGTTTTACAGGTGCCCATCGCCGGCTCTGTCCCGTTGTTCTTGCTGGGTGTATTACTCTATTTATTTTTTGCTTCTGCACTAGGGATTTTCTTAGGGACGATTGCCCGTTCCATGCCGCAATTCGGCCTTTTGTTTATTATTACGATCCTGCCGATGCAATTGCTTTCGGGCGGGCAAACGCCGCTGGAAAGCCAGCCGGAATGGCTCCAGCATATTATGTGGTTTGTGCCCTCAACCCATTTTGTCTCTTTCGCGCAGGCCATTTTGTATCGCGGCGCGGGGCTGGATATCATCTGGCCGAACTTTCTGGCTGTCGCCATCGTCGGGATGGGGTTGCTCTCACTTTCATCCCTGGCTTTCCGCCGGTCTATTACGGCGTAAACAGGCCCGGTTCTTGCTTGTAAGAACGGCGTATTTTGAAACGCGCTATTTTACGCAAGAACAAAGTCAAGGCATCCATTGTCGGCACCTCTTCCTCTTTTGCTTTTAACAAAAGCATGTTTTCTTATCCCGTCATGCGTCCTGATCTGGCGCGAGGAACATTTCGCCGGGAGGCGATGCACCAAAACAAAAACCCCGCTGCCAGCGGGGTTTGTGGGGAGCATTCTCCGAATGTCCAGAAAGCCAGCCTAAATGGTGGAGGGGGTAGGATTCGAACCTACGTACGCTTACGCGGGCGGAGTTACAATCCGCTGCCTTTAACCACTCGACCACCCCTCCATATTTATATAGTATGATTGTGATCTTTACCTGTGTTTAAAACAAGTAATTGGTAGAGATGTAAAAAAGAATATTTGAGGCTCTATGTCAAGCAAAACATCACATGAATCTGCGCGAAAATTTAAAATAATTGTTCATGTACCTAAAAGTCATGCGGAGATGGTTAGAAAAGCAATGGGTGATGCCGGTGGCGGTCATGTCGGCGCATATTCGCATTGCTCTTTTTCTTATTCGGGGACGAGACGTTTTAGGCCTTTGGAAGGGGCTAACCCCCATATCGGCAAAGTTGGCCAAGAGGAAACGGTAGAAGAAGAGTGTATTGAGGTGAGTTATATCGATGAATCTATCCTCAAAGATGTTGTGACGGCCATGCAAAAAGCGCATCCATATGAAGAAAGCGCCTATGAAATTATTGAATTATTTGATATCAACACTCTCGCATAGGAATACATAAAAAAAATGAAGAATAAAAAAGGCAATAAGCCACATAAACCAAATAGGAACCGCGGACCTAAAACTTCATCAGGTAAGCCGTCAATGAGCCACCCCAATTTACGGGTGAACTTATGGGGGTGGCATGCCTGTTATGAGGCGTGGCATAATGAAAAACGTCATATTCAAGCGCTTTATTTGTCAAAAGCGGCGGCTGAGCGTTTTGAGCCTGAGATTCATAAGGCACGCAAAGCGGGCTTGAAGCGTCCTGAACCCAGAATTATTGATCCAAAAGTATTGGATAGCTCTATTAAGGGTGATCCTGTGCATCAGGGTATCGCGATGATGGCGGATAATTTGCCAGAGCGTGATGTGCAGGATTTGATCATTGCCTGTGAAAATGGCGGTTTGGTAGTGATGCTGGATCAGGTTACGGACCCGCATAATGTTGGTGCGATTATCAGATCGGCTTCTGCATTCGGCGCGAAGGGGATGGTGATGCAAAAGAAACATGCGCCTACACTTGAAGGTGTGTTAGCCAAGATCGCTTGCGGCGGTACCGAGCATTTACCTGTGGCACAGGCGACCAATTTGTCGCGAGCTATTGAGCAATTCCAAGAAGCTGGCTTTGTCGTTGTTGGCTTAGATGAGCGGGGCGATCAGGATTTTGAAAAAGCTAAAGCGCA
>CAXGMH010000090.1:0-4748 GCA_964010795.1 uncultured Alphaproteobacteria bacterium | reverse complement strand
ACCCGCGGCCTCCGGCGTGACAGGCCGGCGCTCTAACCAACTGAGCTACACCCGCGCATTGGTGTAAATTCCAGATCACATGGTATAAAAATTCTCACAGCGTATTGCAAGCCTTTTTTATCAAAAAGATGAGAATTCCTTATAAAAGATCGGAGGGCGACCGGAAAGGTAGGTCTAGAGCTTGTGAAACCTCACGACACGTAACATGACCTTTACACACATTCAGACCAGCTCGAAGATGTTGATTTGTGTTCAAAGCCCGCTGCCACCCCTGATTGGCAATCAACGTTGCATAAGGCAAAACAGCCGTGTTCAAAGCCAATGCCGAAGTTAAAGGCACAGCCCCAGGCATATTCGCAACACAGTAATGCAAAATCCCGTCTTCAATATAGGTCGGTTCGCTATGCGTTGTCGGACGTGACGTCTCGAAACACCCCCCCTGATCGATTGCAATATCAATCAAAACTGTTCCCGGCTGCATTTTCTTTAGCATATCTTTTGTAATCAACTTTGGCGCTGACGCTCCAGGCACCAAAACAGACCCGATAATCATATCGGTATGAGGAATCATTTGCTCAATGTTTTCTGAATTAGAGTAAACGATCCGCGCCCTGCCCTTAAAATAGTCATCAAGGAATCGCATACGGCTTTGTGAGCGTTCAAAAATTGTAACATTAGCCTCCAGCCCAACCGCCATTCGAGCGGCATTAAACCCTGCGACACCGCCACCAAGAACAGAGACACGCGCTGGAAAAACCCCCGGCACCCCCGAGATCAAACGCCCTGATCCGCCTGCGTGCCTTTGCAGCAAAGATGAACCGACATGAACAGACAGACGACCTGCGATCTCACTCATCGGCCTAAGAAGCGGCAACAGACCCTGCTCATCCGTGACAGTCTCATAGGCTATGGCAATGCATTTTGACTTCATAAGTGCCTCTGCCTGAGGCTTATCCGCAGCCAAATGCAAATAGGTGAACAGAATTTGCCCCTCTCGAAGCAAATCATACTCACTCGCCTGCGGCTCTTTAACTTTCACAATCATCTCTGCCTGCGCATAAACGGATGCGGCATCAGGCAAAATTTTTGCACCGGCCGCCTCATAAGCCTCGTCAGAGTAGTTAATTCCCTCCCCCGCAGAGCTTTCCACAAGAACCTCATGCCCGTTACTTATAAGCTCCTTCACAGAAGACGGCACCAAACCGACTCGGTACTCATGTGTTTTAATTTCTTTCGGGCAGCCGATAATCATATGACCTCACTTTTTCTTTTTCTTCTGTGTTGAGAAATCTCACCCCTGTCAAAAGGCGTGTTCTGATAGATATAGTTAATCCAGTTCGCAAAGAGCAGATGACGATGAGAACGCCACGAGATAGGCAGAGGCTCGCCCGCATCGCTCAGATAATTTTTTGGCGCTGCCGTATCAAGCCCTGCGCCCTGATCTCTAACATATTCGCGCATCAAGGCATGACGATCATATTCAGGGTGATGCAACAAATAGACATCTCCTCTCCCTTCTTCAAACAACAAAGCCGGGCCCGACTCATCACTCCCGGCAAGCGTCTCGATACCGTCCAATGCATCGAGTTCGGACTGAAGGATTTGCGTATAGCACGATACAGGCATCTTAAATTGCGCATCAAAGCCATTCACCAAAGGATGAAACAAAGTCGTAAGCTTTTGCACATATAGGCCGAAGAGTTTTTGCTGCATCTCATGCTTTTGCAGCTTATAGCGATGATATAGCGCCGCCTTTGCACCCCAGCATATAAAGAAGTTGGAAAAGACCTCACTATCAGCCCAATCCATAATACCTTTAAGCTCCCCCCAGAAATCCACATCTTCATAGGGCAAATGAGCAATAGGCGCACCCGTAATTATAATCCCGTCATATTTATGTGCACTGATCTCGGCAAAGCTTTTGTAAAAACTTTTCAAATGATCGGCTGCGGTATTCTTGCTTTTATGCGTTGCCATATGCATCAAATGGATATTGATCTGCAAAGGCGTTGAACCCAAGGCGCGCAATATCTGCGTTTCTGTTTGGATTTTGTCCGGCATCAAATTAAGAAGTATGACCTCTAAAGGCCGAATATCCTGACGCAAAGCACTACCTGCCGTTATATATGGCACGCGCTCGTCATCAAGCGTTTTTCTGGCCGGCAGATTTTCGGAAATAATAACTGGCATACGTTAAAGATACGTCAAAGAATAATTTTTGGGAAGGCAGGAATGATATCCCCTATCACAGACATACAGCTGTTACAGAACGCGCAACAAATCTCATACTCATTTCATTCGTGTTCGCTAAGTTTCTGGTGATTTAAAAATAAAAAAGCCGCTCTTACGGCTTTTATTGTGGTTTGAAATGGTGGGTGATGACGGGCTCGAACCGCCGACCCTCTCGGTGTAAACGAGATGCTCTCCCAACTGAGCTAATCACCCTTAAGATCAATATCGAATTGAGGTTTTATAACTTGCCGCCAAAAGATGCAAGTCCTTTTTATACTTTTTTGACATTGAAATCTTAAAAAAACTCAGTTTTTTTGAAAGCCTGGAGCTGTTGTTACTCTACTAGCCTGCATAATTTGATTACGGGCTTCATCAAGGACACGTCGCATTTGCGGATGAGCAGGTTCAGGCCATTGATCAAGTGCTGTCCACTTATAATCAAGAGACTCTGAATTCAGGCTAACTGCAACTCTTTTTGGCATGATAGCAACATATAATTGGCACCGCACTCCGGGAACAGCCTCAAAGTCATAAGCTAAATTTGGTACAGGTATGGAGACATCAGTCTCCTCTAGCGTTTCCCTTTTCACAGCAAAAATAGGGTTTTCTTCATTTTCAATCTTCCCACCAGGAAGCCCCCATGTCTTATCATCTGCTCGCTGAATAGCGAGATAAGTCTGCGTGGTTTCACAGAAGAGAAGAACAAATACACGTTTAACTGACAAAGACAAAGACAACCCCTTAATAGATTTATTTTTTACGTAATAATAAAGCGGGGGTTGAAAGTCAACAAAAAACGGCCATGACTATAAAAATCATGACCGTCGGAATCTTTACAATGAAAGCAAGGCTTAGTTTACAGCGTCTTTCAGCTCTTTACCTGCTTTGAATTTCGGGCGCTTAGAAGCTTTGATCTGGATTACAGCGCCAGTTTGTGGGTTACGACCCTGACGTGCAGCTTGCTCAGCAACTTCAAAAGTACCAAAGCCTACCAAGCGAACAGCGTCGCCGCCTTGAAGAGCTTCTTTGATAGCATCGAATACAGCGTTAACAGCTTGTTCAGCAGAAGCTTTTGTAAGGTCTGCTTTAGATGCAACAGCATTAATGAGTTCTGATTTGTTCATGGAACTTTCCTTCATGGTTAAGTTAAAGTTATTAAAAACCGTGAAAGGCCAATGTTTCCTGCCCTTTCAACGCATTCATCAAATCACGAGCGAGATTATCCCGTCAAGGGCTCAACTACAATTTTTCTAGAAAAAATGCGCTTTACAGCTACTATATACGCGATTCAGTGATGAATTATGTCTTTATCAGGCTCAGAAGGGACAGATGCGACCAATTTTGACAGCTCTTCTGCCGTCTTTTCCGGCAAGACTTCAGGCTTTTTCGTCAATGCATGAAGCAAAACATCCTCGATTCTTTCAACCGGAATGATCTCCATACCCTTTTTAACCTTATCCGGAATCTCAGCCAAATCCTTCTCATTGTCCTTTGGAATAAGAACCTTTTTGATACCACCGCGCAGAGCCGCTAATAGCTTCTCTTTAAGACCGCCAATGGCCGTAACATAACCGCGCAGATTAATCTCACCCGTCATAGCAACCGTACGGTCAACAGGAATAGACGTCAAAGAAGACACAATAGCCGTTACCATAGCAGCACCCGCAGAAGGGCCGTCCTTTGGCACAGCACCTTCCGGCACATGGACGTGCAGCGCTCTGTGCAAGAGCGACTCATAATCAACACCGAAGCTATGAGCGCGAGACTTAATAAGCATCTCGGCAACTCGGATGGATTCCTTCATCACATCTTTTAAGTTTCCGGTATAGCTAATGCGCCCGTCCCTTCCCGGCATCGTCACAGCCTCAATAGAGAGAAGATCACCGCCAGTTTCGGTATAGGCAAGTCCGTTCACATGGCCGACACGATCCTCACTATCCGCCTCTCCAAAGCGATGGCGGCGAACACCTGCGTATTTCTCGAGGACGGCGGGTGTTACACGCACCTGCTTTTTCTTGCCCTTCTTCATGAGAATTTCCTTAATAGCCTTACGGCAGATATTGGAAATTTCACGCTCAAGATTACGCACACCGGCTTCGCGTGTGTAATGACGGATCAAATCACGAATAGCAGCATCAGATATATGCAGCTCTGTTTTCTTAAGACCTGCTGCCTTCATTTGTTTGGTCAGCAAATGACGTTTTACAATTTCCAGCTTTTCATCTTCTGTATAGCCTGAGATACGGATAACCTCCATACGGTCAAGAAGCGGCTGTGGCATATTCAGGCTGTTAGCCGTACAGATAAACATCACATCCGACAGGTCGTAATCAAGCTCCATGTAGTGATCGTTAAAGGTCGTATTCTGTTCAGGATCCAAAACCTCAAGCAAAGCCGAAGACGGATCGCCACGCCAGTCATTACCCAACTTGTCAATCTCGTCGAATAAAAAGAGAGGGTTGGTTGTTTTGGCCTTTTTCATGCCCTGAATAACTTTCCCCGGCATCGCACCGATA
>CAXGMH010000089.1:0-4835 GCA_964010795.1 uncultured Alphaproteobacteria bacterium | reverse complement strand
GCAGAGCGCCGCTCTTTTGTCGTTATGGTCCTAAGTGAAGATGCTCTTGGTGAAACGCTGAATATCTCGAACGAACAGGTCGAGAATTACTATAATGCCAATACAGACCAATTTACAAAGACTGCATCGCGCAAAATATCTCAATACAGAAGCCGCGACGAAATTGAAGCACGCGCAGTCTATAAGGCCGCCACAAGTGACCGTACAGCTGTGAGTCTCAAAGATGCCGTAAGAGAAGCTACAGGCTCAACCAGTGGCTTTATTGACGCTGACTGGTACGATCAAGGCGGCTTGGCTGGCGACCTCTCAGACGCTGTTTTCAACGCAGAATTAGACAGCATTGTCGGACCGGTTGAAAGCCCACTTGGCTGGCACGTCATTCATGTCCAAGAAGATAGAGCAGAAGAGCAAATCGCGCTTGAAGATGTGCGCGACACCATCAAAGAGACACTGGAACGCGAAACGCTTATGGACGGCTTTTACGAGACCAGTATTGAGGTCGAAGAATCTTTGGATATGGGGTCAACCGCCAAAGATATCGGCGCAAGCTTCTCGCTGCCCGTAAACAACTTTGCATCTGTTACAATTGACGGCACCGGACCGGAGGGGGAAAATAGCCTCGAAGATGTTGTCGCAGACCAAGCACTCGTTCTCGAAGAAGCCTTCAGGCTCGAGCCTTATGAAACATCTTTCTTGCTGGAAGGAAATAGCGGACAGTTTTACGCCGTAACAGTCACGGATAAGACAGAAGCAAAATACCGGCCATACGAAATTGTAAAAGAGGATGTAAAGAAAGACTGGATAGAAGAGCAAAAACGCATTGCGGCCGAAGGCCTTGCTGCCTCTCTTCAGACTGATCTTGTTAATGCAGACAAACCTGACTTTCGCGCAGCAGCAAAGGATAATGACGGTGTTGATTATGATGCACAGCCTCGCCTACAAAGACAGGCTGGCAGCGCGATCCCATATCTGAACAATCAGAGCATAGCTCGTATCTTTGCCGGTAACCCCGGAGACATCATGATGATTGAAGGCGGGTTCGGATATGCCATTATTCATATCAAGGATATCGTTTTGCCTGATGGCCTCGATTATGGCGATCAAGAAATCACACGTGCAGGACAATTGATTAATCAGCTGTTACAGGGCGTACAGGTTCAAACCTTTATTCAGGCTCTGCAGGAACGCTATGACGTCAGACGCAATCCACGCGCCATTGAATTTCTCTATAACCCTGAAGCAAGGCTTTAGGCCTCTGCTTGTTTAGATCGGCTAATTAAGATCGGTTGATAGCTTTGCCATAGGGCTGGCGGCTATATGCGGCTTTAGCTCATAAATACCGACAAGTTCGAATTTTGTATTATCGAGCCCCTGAGCCCAGCTCTTTAAAGCCTGCAATGTATTCGGCTTAGGATGGCCAATGGCAATGGCTACACCATGCATCTCGGCAATCTCTTGTGTCTTTACCAACGCCTTCTCTACCATCTCAATCTCTTCAAAATGGTCGAGGAAAACATGACGCGTTAGTATCGGATATTCAAGCGCATCAGATACAGATTGCGCAACACTCGCGGCTGTAGTTTTAGAATCCAGATAGAGATAGCTGTTCTCTCTCGCATAATCCAAAACAACGCGCATACCCTCTCTGTATTCGGTAAAGGCCGATCCTGTGTGATTATTCAGCCCCTTAGCAGCAGGAACTCTTGCAAAGGCATAACGCAAAAGTTCTTTAATCTCTGCCTCACTCATATCTTTTTTAAGCAGTGTTTGTTCGCGATTTTCATACCCTTTGGACTGCATAGGCATATGCACCAAGACATCATGCCCCTTCTCTGCCGCTCGAACAGAAAGTCTGGGGCTAGCCTTGTCATCAGGTAAAAACGCCATAGTAAGCGGCATATTCAAAGCAATCACGTCCTCTGTGCGGATATTATCGCCTAAATCATCAATCACAATCGCAATACGCGCCTTTGTTTGCGACTTTTCACTTTGGTAGAATTCCACCTCTTGCTCACGACGCGTATCTTCGGCAACCTCTCCCTCCTCTTGCGAGAGAATGAGTGACACTGGTTCTGTTGGAGCTTCGGAACGATCATTGGGGCCAATAAGAGCCATCATTATAGCGCCGCAAGCAAAAGCAAAAAAGAGTGTTAAGAATCGTAGCATAAAATCAGCATAGCATGATTTGTTTCAACCGATTAAAGAGTTTTGTTTTCCACAATGCTTGACTCGACAGCGGAACTTATGTAGAACAAATAGAGGAACAAAAGGAAACATAGGGATTTATTATGCTGACCAAAAAGCAACGCGATCTGCTTATTTTCATTCATGAGGCTATGCAAAAAGACGACATAGCTCCGTCTTTTGAAGAAATGAAAGAGCATCTTGGCCTAAAGTCAAAATCAGGAATTCACCGCCTGATTACCGGCCTTTGTGATCGTGGCTTTTTACGCCGCCTGCCTCATAAAGCACGCGCTCTTGAGGTTGTCCGCGTGCCGGACGGATACGTCCCAAGTAAACCACAAATAGAATCCCCCGCGAACTATCAAAACAATAGTAGCAACGATCACAACTACAAAGAGATTGATACAGTCCCGCTTTACGGCAAGATCGCTGCGGGCACCCCGATTGAAGCTATTCGTCACGAAGGTAATATGTTGAATTTACCCGCAGGAATGCTCGGAAATTCGGAATATTACGCCTTGGAAATTGACGGCGATTCGATGACCGGTGCCGGCATTTATGACGGAGATACCGTTATTATTGACAGAGCAGCCCCCATTCGTGACGGCGATATCGTCGTTGCGCTTGTTGATGATGCAGAGGTTACGCTTAAGACACTAAAGCGCGAGGGCGGAATGGTTTTGCTTATACCCGAAAATCCGGCGCATGATATCCGTATATTAGAACAATCCCGCGTACAATTTCAGGGCAAGCTCGCCTCGCTCTTCCGTCGCTATCACTGATAATTGAACACAAAACATAGTTTTGCTTTGAGCTGCTATTGCGTCCAGGGCTTGTTCAAGCTTACCCCCTTAACTGATCGCATCTCAACACCATCTTGCCTCACATAAAACACCATGGCGCCCAGATCAGAAACCATCCTTTTATCGACGAGATATCCAGCCAGACATTTATCCGCCTCGTCATAATCCATCCATCCTGCATAAATCACGATATCGCTTTGTTCACACGCTTTTGCAAGTCCATATATATGCCCGACCCAGCCAATTGACACACCCCTTACATCCATCCATACACACCCCCATTCATCACAATTTGGATTTTGCGCCACCTCGTTATCTGACCACCCAAGGGAAGACACCCATTGCTCACGCCCATAAGTATTCTTGCGCATAGAGCTGACTAAGAGCTTCCCCTCCTGAACCACGCCGACCAGAGCCGCCTCATTATCAATAAAAATATCCGGTCGTTTGCTGGTTTGGCTCCAAAAGACAACAGCCGCCAAAAATAATGAGCATAAAAACAGGCTCAGCGATAAAACAGATGCTCTGCATAACAGAAGAAACAATCCCCCAAGGCAAAAAACAGTAATTGCCGCAGGCGGTATAAGCGGCATTTTTAAGACGGCACCCTGAAGCTGTGCGACCCAAATCGCGCTATCAACGACAGTCGCTATACCTTGCTCGATAACAGGCAAGACGAGCCCCTCAGCACCGAACGGCATCAACAGCATGGCAATAACACCGAACGGCATAACAACAAAGCTCGTCACTGGAACTGCAATAAGGTTACTGAGATGCGAATAAAGTGCGAAATGCTGAAAGTGATACAGCGTCAACGGAGCAGTCGCCAATGAGGCAATCAATGTCGTCAAAATCACACCCCAGAAATATAGCAAAGGCCGGATCATGATGTGCGGCGTATACATCCAGTCACTATAACGTTTCTTCAAAAAGGTATAAAATGCAATCAAAGATAGAACCGCAGCGAAAGAAAGCTGGAAGCTGACTTCGACGATACTTTGCGGACGGATCAACAAAACGAACATTGCTGCCAACGCAGCCAAGCGAAAGGAAATCGCATTGCGGTCGAACAGGATCGCGATAAAGACAAGCCCTGTCATAATAACGGCTCGCTGCGTCGGCACTGGTGCACCTACCAAAAGCATATAAAAAACGGCTGCACATAAAGCAAATATTGCCGCGATCTTTTTAATAGGCCAATACAGCGCAAGCGAAGGAATAGCAGCTAGTCCAAGTCTTATAACTAAGAAAACAAATCCGGCAACAAGCCCGACATGAAGCCCTGATATCGCCAATAAATGAGCTATTCCTGCGTCCCTAATCGCATTTAACGTCTCGTCCGGCACAGCGGAGCGCTCTCCAGTGAACAGTGCCATAGCGACACCGCGGCGACTTTCATCTTCTATAACAGCCAACCGTGCATTAATCGACTCTCTTAGTTTTGAAAAGAACTGAAAAAATGCGCGCGGCTCATGCTCAATCACGGTAAAATCTGAAAGTGTATAGCCAACCGCACCTATATTCTGAAAATAGGCATAACGCCTAAAATCAAAGCCGCCAGGTAAGCTTGGGGCTGCTGGCGGCATTAAATTCGCAAGAACCTCAACACGCATACCGCCAACAAGATCTTGGGCGTGGTAGCTTTGTAAACGGATGCGTTCAGGCAAATCAAGATCGTCACGCCGTGTCAAATCTTTCTCATAGACTATATCTTTTAGCAGGACACGCTTGCCTTTATCATTAGCCTGTACAGCCTCGACACTGCCAATCAGCTTTGTAACTCCAGTTCCTTTATTCAGTAAAACAACATCCATAGAAGACGTTTTCACCACGACCCAAACCAACCCT
>CAXGMH010000088.1:0-4924 GCA_964010795.1 uncultured Alphaproteobacteria bacterium | reverse complement strand
GCGGAGGTGTGCCATTATGAGCCTGAAACGTATTTCTCTGCCTGAGCCGACCGCACTTGATAAATTCATCGGCTGGATTTCCCCTGAAGCTGGTGTCCGCCGTCTAAAAGCCAAAACTGTCATGGCTCTGTACGGTGGTTACACAGGCGCACGAAAAGATCGCCGTCAAACCCAGGCATGGCAGACCATTGATGGTAGTGCCGATCAGGTCACATTGCCGGATCTGCCTGCATTGCGTGAACGCTCGCGTGATCTCATCCGAAATGCGCCGCTTGCGACGGGTGCGATTAACACCGTTGTCACCAATGTGGTCGGTACTGGCCTCAAAGTGCAGTCCCGCGTGGATCGTGATGTGCTGAAAGGCGTGCTTGGCGAAAAAGAAGAGGATTTTGAAGCCTTTGAACGTGCTGCTGAGCGTGAGTTTCGCTTTTGGGCAGCTTCAAAGCATTGCGATGCTGCGCATCAGCAGAACTTTGCCGGAATGCAGGATCTTGCCTTGCGCTCTGTGCTGGAAGCTGGAGATGTATTTGTTTTGCGCCGCTTTGTACAGCGTTCTGGTGAGAGATACGGAACATGTCTTCAGCTTGTGGAGGCTGACCGGATCAGCAACCCCGATTGGAAAATGGACACGCCTAGGTTGGCAGGTGGTGTTGAGAAAAACGCCATGGGATCGCCAATAGCCTACCATGTTCTGCAAGCGCATCCGGGCGATGCCAAATATCCAGGCTCCCGCCAATGGGTGAGGCTTCGTGCCTATGACCGCGATGGCAATTGGCTGGTTAATCATCTTGCCCGTCCCACGCGTGTGGGCATGACACGTCCGGTTCCATATCTGGCTCCGGTGATTGAAAGCCTCAAACAGTTGGATAAATATTCAGAAGCCGAGCTGATGGCCGCTGTCGTGTCGGCCATGTTCAGCGTCTTTATCAAATCCGAGGATCCTGACGGCCTTGCACCGATTGAGGATGGCTCCGCTGCCAGTCGTGATGATAAGGATTTCCACCTCGGTCCTGGTGCTATATTGGATCTGCTGCCTTACGAAAGCGTGGAGATTGCAGACCCCAAACGCCCGAACGCTGCCTTTGACCAATTTGTTTTGGCCATCCTGCGTCAGATCGGCGTGGCATTGGAGATTCCATTCGAACTTCTTGTTAAACACTTCACCGCCAGCTACTCAGCTGCTCAGGCGGCTTTATTGGAGGCGTGGAAATTTTTCCGCTCCCGCCGTGAATGGCTCGCCTCCATGTATTGCCAACCAGTTTATGAAGCCGTGATCGCTGAAGCCGTGGCGAAAGGTTATCTCAATGCCCCAGGCTTTTTCTCAGACCCAATGATCCGCGCAGCTTATTTAGGCACAGAATGGATCGGGCCACCCAGAGGTCAAATCGATCAACTGAAAGAAGGTAAAGCCGCGCGCGAGCGTGTGGACATGGGCATATCAACACTGGCCGAAGAAACAGCCGCTCTCACTGGCGGTGATTGGGAACGTAAGCACCAGCAACGTGCAAAGGAAAAACGTCTTCGCCTGGAAGCTGGCTTGGACGAAGAGTTAACGCAAGCTGAAGCACCATCTCAAAATTCAGACACCCCCGAAGACGACTAAAATCAGGAGATCATTATGTGGGATATTCCATCATCAACCATTCTGGCAATTATGCCGGAATGTCTTCCTGTTGAGGCACCGCAAACCCTTCAAAAAGAGGTCATGGCTCTATCAGATGCCATTACCTCTCACCATGACAAAGTGGCTGTGATCGATGTCGGTGGCATTATCACGCCGTACCCTAATATTCTCTCCATGCTGTTTGGCGGTACAAATATCGCTAGCATCGAAGCGCAGTTTATAGACGCAATGGAAGATCCTGAGATTAGTGGGATTTTGTTTCGTGTTGATAGTCCTGGCGGCCTCATCACTGGTGTTGAAGAATTGGCCAGCACAATTGCGGCGGCTCGCGGTAGAAAACCAATTGTGGCCTATGCCTACGGTAATGCTGCTTCCGCTGCTTATTGGATTGCTTCTGCAGCCGATCAGATAGTTGCTGGCTCGACCACCATGCTGGGATCTATCGGCGTGGCCGTTGCTGTTCCCAAAAACCGTGAAAGCGGCTGGGTCGAGTTTGTCTCATCCAACGCGCCGAGCAAACGGCTGGATCCTGAAAGCAATGAAGGACGCAGCTCAATTCAAGCGCGGATTGATGCGCTGGAATCTGAGTTTGTCGGCGCAGTCGCTACCAACCGCAATGTTTCCCAAGAAAAAGTCCTATCAGAATTCGGGCAAGGCGATGTTTTGCCTGCCCGTGAGGCTGTGCGTGCAGGCATGGCCGACCTTGTGGGAGGGATGAAAGATGCCCTCTCGCTTATCACCACCCTGCAACCCAAACCAAAAGGAGTCATCATGACAAAAGAAACTGAAACCCCGGAAACACCATCCGGAAACTCAGGTGATATGGTCGCAAAAAGCACGATCACGGCTGACTATATCGCCAAAAACTTCCCTGAAATTGCAAATGCTCTGACTAAGGGCGGCTTCAATGAAGGCTTTAAAGCTGGATCCGATGCTGAACGTGAGCGGATTATAGGGTTGGAAGAAGTGTCCATGCCTGGGCATGAGGATTTGCTGGAGACAGCCAAAAAAGACGGCAAGACAAAAGCTGCCGATCTGGCGGTCAAAATCGTAGCTGCCGAAAAGCAGCGCGGTGGCAATGCTCTCAAAACCATGGCTGAAGAGAGTGACGCAGAACCCGTCGTTGCACCTAGTACCTCCACCGATATGCCAAATGCACCGCAAGTCGATGCAAATGCGCCTATCGAAGAGCGTGCGGAAGCTGAATGGAATGCAAATGCTGATGTCCGTACGGAGTTTTCCGACAAGGATGCTTACATCGCATACCGCAAAGCTGAGGAGCAAGGCCGCGTAAAGCACTACGCCCCTCGCAAAGCCTAATCCCTTAACCCCGTAAATTTAGGAGAAACCCTATGACTACACTGGCAAGTGATGTCCAGCGTCCCTTCGAGCTGGGCACAATCAATGAAGTCCCTGTCATTGCAGGCGACATCATTTATGAAGGCGCTGCTGTCGGCGATAACGGCAGTGGTTATGCACGCCCTCTACAAAACGGAGATTATTTCTACGGCTTTGCAGAGCAAAATGCTGATAACGCGGCTGGTGCAGCCGGAGATGTGAAAGTGCGTGTTCGCACGCAGGGTGCCGTTCAGGTGCCAATCTCCGGCCTCGCCATCACCGATATCGGCGCGGCAGTGTATGCCTCCGATGACGACACATTCACCCTTACAGCGACCGATAATACTTATGTCGGTCGTGTTTCACGCTTTGTGAAATCAGGCGTGGGTGTCGTTTCTTTCAACACCCTGATTACGGCAGCCGCCTAATCAGACCCTCAATCCCTTAAACGAGAAAGGAAACTATTATGTCCGCAAAAGGATTGTCCTCGCGCGCCATTATTGGGCGCTTTTATCAACGGCTGGAGCAAAATCCCGGCCTTGAATGGGTGGCTGCGCTGTCCAACTATTTCACCTCCGATCAGGAATCCGAGACCTATAAATGGCTCGGTCAGGTTCCTGTCATGCGGGAGTGGATTGGTGGTCGCCAAGCCAAAGGCTTCCGTGAAAACGGCATCACAATTGAGAACAAACACTTTGAAGCCACGCTTGAAGTGCTTGTTCGTGAATTGCGCCGCGATAAAACGGGTCAGGTTCTGGTTCGTGTTGATGAGTTGGCCGACCGCACAAACGCTCACTGGGCGAAACTGCTGTCTGAGCTGATTATCAATGCGGAAAGCCAGATCTGTTATGACGGCCAGTATTTCTTTGATACTGACCACGCAGAAGGTGAAAGCGGTAGTCAGAGCAACAAGCTCTCTATCGATATCTCTGCCCTCCCAACAGAAGTCCACGGCTCCACCACCATCCCATCGGTAGAAGAGCTGCAGCTTTCTATCCTACAAGTCATTCAACAGCTTTATTCGCTGAAGGATGACCAGGGTGAACCGATGAATGAGAACGCCCGCTCGTTCCTTGTCATGGTGCCGACAGCAATGTGGCATGTGGCAAAGGCGGCTACGGCGGCTCCTGTCATCACGCACGGCCAGACAAACATTGTTCAGGTGATGGATGAAGTAACGCTCTCAGTCGCGCAGAACCCACGCTTACCATGGACAGACAAGTTTGCCGTCTTCCGTACCGATGGATCCATAAAACCGCTGATCCGTCAGGAAGAGGAAGCTGTCATGCTTAAGGCTGTCGCTGAAGGCTCCGAGTTGGAGTTTGAAGAAGACAAGCACCGCTACGGTGTCGATACATGGCGAAATGCAGGTTACGGCTTCTGGCAACAAGCCTGTATGGCTCAGTTGGTGTAAGGGGGCTTTCATGACAAAACGCTATAAAGTAACCGGGGTCAAAGTCCGCTTTGGTCCCGGTTTTGTTTTGGAGCTGGAAAAGCACCAAGCCGAAGCCCGCGCGCACGTTCTTCATAAGAAGAAAGGCAATCTCTACGCTGTTTTGGATACTGTTGAATTTAAACAGAACGAGGTCATTGGCATCAATGAAGGCGATATCCCCAAATCATGGTGGGATACGCTGGAAGAAGTCGATACCAAAAGATCCAAAAAGCAGAAGGAAGAGCCTACTGCTGATCCATTAACTGAGGGAGGATATACCATCAAACATCGCCATTTTGGCAAATACGATGTTATTGATCCCGAAGGCAATGCTGTCACAGAAGATCCTCTCCCTAAAGAGGAAGCCGAAGCCCGCGCAGCGGAACTTAGCAATGAGGCCGACACATGAACAGCTTCGCAGAGACCATAGATGCGGTCTTTGCGGAGTTTGGCCTTGAGGCATCCTACGTCCCGCAAACCGGAGATCCGGTGGCCGTTCGCGTTCTCCCAAGGCGGGGAGATAGTCT
>CAXGMH010000087.1:0-4941 GCA_964010795.1 uncultured Alphaproteobacteria bacterium | reverse complement strand
GTAGCAATTATCGGATCCGGCATTTCGGGGTTGGGCGCAGCCTGGCTCCTCAATCACCATGATATAGATTTCACATTATTCGAAAAAGATGACCGCCTAGGCGGCCACGCGAATACAGTACAGGTTAAGGGACACCCAGCCATAGACACCGGATTTATTGTCTATAATGATTGGACATACCCGAACTTCATAGCATTGCTCGAACAGATGAAAATACGTAGCTGTGCCTCCGATATGTCTTTTGCCGTTTCCTCCAATAAAGGAGAAATGGAATACAGCAGCGGTGCTCTTTTTGGCCAAAAGAGCAATATAATGTCGCCTAAATTCTATCGGATGGTTTTTGACATTTTACGCTTTTATAATCAGGCCCCTAAACTCCTCGAAAATGACACGGAAAACCTTTCACTCGGCACTTATCTCAAAGACAACAACTACTCTAAAATATTCATTGAAGACCACCTGATCCCTATGGGAGCAGCGATCTGGTCGATGAGCTTTGAGGATATGTTCGACTTCCCCGCTCATAGTTTTATTCGCTTTTTCGTCAATCATGGCCTTTTACGCCTAACCGGACGGCCACAGTGGAGAACGATCCTGAACGGATCACAGGAATATGTACGTAAGATCGGCCACGCCTTTAAAGATAAAATCAAACTTTCCACACCCGTTCAAACAATTATAAAAAATAATGGCGGATACCGCATAAACGGCGAAAGTGATCTTTACACCCACATCATTATAGCCTGTCATTCAGACCAAGCCATGAAACTGTTAGAGCCTATTGATGACGGTTATAAACGTGTCTTAGGCGACATTCCATATTCATCTAATATTGCCTATCTGCATACAGATGAAAGCCTGATGCCTAAAACACGCGCCTGCTGGTCAAGCTGGAATTACCTCAAAAACGAACAAGGAAAAATGACACTCACCTACTGGATGAACAAGCTTCAGCCCTTTTTGCCTGAAACACAAAACTACTTTGTGACACTTAATCCAACAACGGCTCCCGATCCTTCAAAAACTCTCAAGAAAATCAAATACGCTCACCCGACATTCGTTAAGGGCAGTAATATAGCACAGTCGCAAATCAAAAGCTTGCAAGGTGCGCACAACATCTGGCTGGCCGGCGCGTGGTGCGGCTACGGCTTCCATGAAGATGGACTGACAAGTGGCTTAATGGCCGCAGAAAATCTGGCCGATATTAAGCGGCCATGGACAATACATCAGGAAAAGTCCTCCTCTGCACAGCATTGTTAAAACATTAACACTTTCAGATTAGCCTGTCTTGTATATGCGTTTGGACTTGTAACGCTATCCAAACAATTTTACCCTATGTTGATGATTCATAAACTTGCTCTTTGCCATCCACGCAAGATGCTGTAAAATAAACAGACACGAATTGGAGACCACTGTGATTTACACTTCAAAATATTACGAGACGATACAGATTATCGAACGCCTGCACCGTCGTTTCCTCGACGTATTAAAGGTAGAACTGGATCGTCATAACTTCCAAGATATCAATAACGTTCAAGCTATGATCCTATTCAATATCGGTGATGATGAACTGACCGTTGGTGAGCTTACAATCCGAGGTTATTACCTCGGGTCAAACGTATCCTATAACGTTAAAAAAATGGTTGAGAACGAATATCTTATTCAGGAACGCTCTGTTCATGACAAGCGCTCGATCCGCGTACGACTTTCTGATAAGGGTAAGGATGTATGCGACAAGATCAAAGGTATGTTTGCAAAACATGAAGAGCAGATCAAAGGCACAGATATCGGCGAAGATGATATCCTGGATACTATCGATACATTGAAACGACTAGAAAGATTCTGGGCGTCACAAACTCAGTTTACAGGACTATCTGGAATTGACGATTTCTAGAATAATTTTGGCATAGGAACGCCATCTTACTTTTGAGGAATAAAACGCCATGATGAAAATAATCGGCCTGCTTGGTATTTTGGTCGCCACCTTTGGTGGCTTCTTTGTTGCCGGCGGTAAAATGAAAGTTATTACGGGTGTTATTCTACCCGCCATGCCGGGCGAGACAATCATCATTATGGGGTGTGCCTTATGCGCTTTTTTAACAGCAAACACCCCCCATACGGTCAAGGCAACCCTTGGTTATTTGGGAAAAATGCTAAACCCGCAGGCCTATTCCAAAGATGACTATATGGAATTGCTCAGCCTTATGTTTGTTATCTTCAAAACAGCGAGAACCAAAGGCTGGCTGGCGCTTGAATCTCATATTGAAAACCCGGAAGAAAGCTCACTTTTCGCAAACTTTCCAACATTTAAGTCCAACCATCACGCACTCGTTTTTGTCTGCGATTACTTGCGTATTATCTCACTCGGCAATGAAAATCCGCATGAGATCGAAGCTTTGATGGATGAAGAAATTGAAACTATTCAAAATGAATTGGGACATCCCGGCCACGCCGTTCAGACAATGGCGGACGGTGTCCCCGCCTTGGGTATCGTTGCGGCCGTTTTGGGGGTTATTAAAACAATGGCCTCCATCTCTGAGCCGCCCGAAGTTCTTGGTAAACTGATCGGTTCTGCACTTGTTGGAACATTCCTTGGTGTTTGGGTTGCTTATGGCTTCCTTGGTCCTATTGCCAGCGCAATTAACGGCCGCACAGAGGCCGAAGGCAAGTATTACATGGTTATCCGCACAGGCCTGATTGCCTTCCTTAACGGAGCAGCTCCGCAAGTAGCCGTAGAATTTGCAAGAAAAACACTGGAGCACGAAGTCCAACCAAGCTTCTTGGAAGTCGAAGAAGCCACAAATAATGCGCCCACTATCAGCTAAATTTGCTGATACGCCAATAACTGCTGGATTTATACATGGCTGATGATGACGAAAAACAACCGATCATTGTAAAAAAGATCAAAAAAGGCGGCGGTGGCCACCATGGTGGCGCATGGAAAGTTGCCTATGCCGATTTCGTGACAGCCATGATGGCATTCTTTCTTCTGATGTGGCTTCTCAACGCAACAACCGAAGAGCAAAAAACGGCGATCTCTAATTACTTTGACCCAAGTTCCGCCATTGTCTCTGACTCTGTTTCAGGTGCTGGAGGTCTGCTTATGGGACAGACGGTCACCACAGAAGGCGCCATGGTGAGCAATATGCAAGAGCTGGTCAATACCCCAGAGCAATTGCGTAATGTTGAGGTACCTATTGACCATGGGAGCGGAGAACAGGAAAGCGCTGCCATAGACCCGCAGGCGATCGAGGAAGAAAGTCGCGAGCAGGCTCGTTTCGATCAAGTCGAGGACGAGATCAGGCAAGCCATTCAAGAATCCCCTGAATTACAAGAACTCGCGCAAAACCTTATGATTGACCAAACACCAGAAGGTTTACGTATTCAAATTGTCGACCAAGAGGGGCAATCAATGTTCCCGAGCGGATCAGCCAGAATGTTTAACCGTATGCAAAGCTTGCTTGAACGCTTATCAGGCATTATTGCCAAGCAGCCCAATAAAGTCTCAATTCGCGGCCATACCGACAGCGTTCCATTTCGTGGACGCAACGGTTACGGTAACTGGGAGCTTTCTACAGACCGAGCCCATGCATCGCGGGATGTTTTGGTAAGCGCTGAGCTGCCCGAGCAACGCGTCTATGATGTCGTTGGAAAATCTGACCGCGACCCTCTTCTGCCTGAAGATCCGGAAAACGCACGAAACCGTAGAATCACGGTAATTTTACTCAAAGACAGAGTCGTACGCGAACGCGAAGAAATGAGCCGTGCAGCAACGACGCCTCGCACTTTGGCACCGCCTAGACGCTCTAACTCCATCATCGAATTTGATTGATTATAATATAACGCCAAGAACTAAGCTTGATAGCTGGCCCCGTGCAACTCGGATATCTCAAGCGTAACTGCTGTTTTCCCGCGCATCTGCTCACTAAGGCAGCTATCCATGGCAGCTCTCATCTGTTCTGCTATGCGCATCTTTAGGTCATCGCTTCTACCCGGCATTAATTTTACCGTACAATGAACGAACTGGCTTAAATGCACATTTCCGACAATATGCCCTTGAGACTGATAACGACGGGACTTTATGCGCGTTGGATCAACGCTTTCTTGTATTGCAAGACAGTCATGCAAAGACCGTAGCATTTCATCAAAAACAGGTGCTTCTTCCGCTGAATGTTCAAGAATAATATGTGGCATCGCTCCTCACTTGAATGCTTCGGCTCTTTAGCCAAATTTGTTATTGCGCGGAAAACCGTTTGGCGGCATACGTCCCGCCTGTGCACGTTTGCCGTGCCATGGTGTAAGGTCATCAACAACGCGCTCTCCGCTGCCATAAGGGAAGCTTAACCCCTCTTCAAGCTTAAAGCTTTTTGCGTCAGAGAGACCGCCATCTTTATATTTTTGCAAAATGACACCTTTACCGCGTCCCATCTCAGGCATTTCATCCAATGAAAACACAAGCAGCTTACGATTTTGGCCGATAACGGCGAGCATATCATGCCCCTCGCCTAACTCGTAAGCCATCAGCGCCTCTGTCTCACCAGAAACATTAAGCACTTGCTTACCATTCTTTGTTTGCGCAAGGAGATCAGAGGCATTCGCAATAAAGCCGCGGCCATCGTCAGCAGCCATAAGAAGCTTCTGCCCGTCTTTATACAGGCACATAGTGACAATATCACTGTCATTAGGCAAATCAATCATCAAGCGAACAGGCTCACCAAAACCACGGCCCGCCGGAAGCTTATCCGGAGATATTGTAAAGACACGACCATTGGTGGCAAGCGCCAGAATTTTATCGGTAGTTTGGCATTTCAGGACGAACCCTTGACTATCACCGTCCTTATAACGGATATCGGCGGGGGCTGTATTATGTCCCTTAAGTGCCTTGATCCACCCCCTTGCCGACAGAACTCGTTATTGCCCGCCGATTACTTCTCTAGCATG
>CAXGMH010000086.1:0-5263 GCA_964010795.1 uncultured Alphaproteobacteria bacterium | reverse complement strand
GGGGGAGAGAACATGGCAGCTCTTGCATAAGGGCTCGGGTAGAGCAGGGCGCGAACAGGCCAAGGGTCATGTTTATTTGCAAAGCTTTCATCCAGATAATCCTGTGATCCAATCGCTTGCGAGCCATGACCGTGAACGGTTTGTCATGCTTGAAACCGAGAACCGTCAGGCTGCATTTTTGCCGCCATTTTCAAGACTTGCAGCCCTTATTATATCTGGGCCGAAAGAGCAGGAGGTCGCCTATTTCGCGCGTACGCTGATTGGCAATGCGCCTCAAGGGGAGGGCGTGACGGTTCTGGGGCCAGCACAAGCGCCGATCTATAAGTTGCGCAATCATTATCGTTACCGCTTTTTGGTGATTGCCGATAAGGGGCTTGATCTGCAAAAGGCTGTTCGTGACTGGCTTTCGGTTCGTAAAGTGCCTTCGAAAATAAAGCTGCGCGTTGATATTGATCCGCTTTCATTTCTTTGATTTTGTGCGCTGTAGCAAAATAGATATCTTGACAAGAACGCGCATTATTGGTCATATTTTTGAAATTATATTATTTTGGAGGAAAGTGAATGTCTGGATTTATGGCTGGTATTGAAAAGAAGTTAACGGTTCATTGGCGTAAGGCGAAAGCCGATCCGAAAAGTATTAAAGATGGTTTGAGGCGGTTGGTTGCGTCTTTATGGCCAGATCTTCCGAAATATTCGACATTAGATAACCCTTTGATTGAAGAGGTCAAAAAGGGGTCTTTGGGATGCGGTGTTGTGCCGACTTTCCTGAAGGGTGGCCGTCGTTATGTGATTATGGGAGTGGCCGGAGAACACTATGAGAAAATGCTGGAGGGCAGAAAAGCATATTCTATTCCAGGTGGTTTCGCGACGTTGACAGCCAAGCCCGGATCGGTCTGTGTCGAGGCGGATGATACTCTGCCGGAAAGTGGCTATGAAGCCGCTAATCGAGAGCTGGAAGAGGAGATTAGATACCCTGATGGCGCCCCCGTATTGACTATCGCTCCTGAGCGTATGCAGCCAGTGGATACGGTTACAGTTAGATTCGGTAACGGAGATGTAAATATCCTAATGTCATTTGCGGCTGATCTGGGCGCTGAAGAGGTGTCTGCGATTGAGTTGCATTGTGCCCGCTTGCTCAAGGACGAAGGCTACAGACAGGCTTGTGCAATGCAAAGTGTGAATGCTGTGTCCGGTCTTCCTGAATTTGAAACAGTGGAGATAGTCCCTCTTGATGATCTGGTTGATGAGAAGTATGAGCTTTTGCACAAAGATCAGATGAGCTTGTTTAAAAAGATGAAGGCGTTATATGACCGCCTTGACCGTTTATCGGCGTATGAGGATGCGATGCGATCCTCTCCTGATGCGATGATTTCTCCGAGGATATCAAATCAGCCCTCTTGATAGGGCGGAGTGCTTTTACATACAGTTTCTTTGTGAAAGTATATGCGTGTCTGGCCTATCGTATTTTTTCATGAAAAATGGCTCGAAAGTGCTTGCAAGCCTTGGGGGGCTGTGCTAACTCAAAGTCGCAACAAAGATAGTTTACAAGAAAATAGGGACGAGACGTGACGGGAATGCAAAATCAGGGACGAGTTGCCAGCCGCTATGTTCAGGCATTGATGGATTTAGCTGAAGAGGCCAATGCGATTGACAAGATTGCTACGGACTTTCAGGGCCTAAAATCGCTTTTAGCGGATTCTGATGATTTTAACCGTTTTGTCCGCTCGCCACTAATTAGTCGCGATGCAAAGAAAAAGGCGATTGTCGCTATATCTATCAAGGCGAAATTTCAGGATTTAACACAAAGATTCTTAAGCACACTTGCGTCTAATCGTCGTTTGATGGCTTTGCCTGCTATTATTCAGCAATTCGAAGAAGAGATGGCGTCCCGCCGTGGCGAGATTACTGCTGAAGTTATCACGGCTCATGCTCTTACTGATGCTCAAACAAAGGCGCTTAAGGCGTCCATTAAGGATGCTATCGGCAAAGACGCCATGCTTAATGTGCAGGAGAACAAAGAAATTATCGGTGGCTTGATCGTTAAGGTCGGCTCCGTAATGATGGATGATTCAGTCAAGACCAAGCTTGATCGTCTGAATCGTCGTTTAAAACAAGGAACACACCAATCACAAACCAAAGAGGAAGTCGCATAATGGATATACAAGCGTCTGAAATCTCCAATATTTTAAAAGGTCAGATTGCAGATTTTTCTGCTCAGGCCGATGTCGCTGAAATCGGACAGGTTCTATCTGTCGGAGACGGGGTCGCCCGTGTTTACGGTCTTGATAATATTCAGGCCGGAGAAATGGTTGAATTTCCAAATGGCGCTCAAGGTATGGCGCTGAACCTGGAAGTTGATAATGTCGGTATCGTTATTTTTGGCGATGACCGCGGTATCAAAGAAGGTGACATCGTTCGCCGTACGAAAAAAATCGTAGAAGTTCCGGTTGGTCCAGAGCTTCTTGGCCGTGTTGTTGACGCGCTCGGTAACCCGATTGATGGTCGTGGCCCGATCAAAGCAAAAGAAACACGTCGCGTTGAGGTTAAAGCCCCTGGTATTATCCCACGTAAATCTGTGCATGAGCCGATGTCTACAGGTGTTAAGGCGATTGACGCCCTCGTGCCGATCGGACGTGGCCAGCGTGAGTTGATTATTGGTGACCGTCAGACAGGTAAGTCTGCGGTGGCCGTTGATACTATTTTGAACCAGAAGCACTATAACCGTGCAAGTGATGAGAACAAGCACCTGCATTGTATCTATGTTGCGATCGGACAAAAGCGCTCGACTGTGGCTCAACTGGTTCGTATCCTTGAAGAGCAAGGTGCTATGGAATATTCGACCGTTGTTGCTGCAACAGCGTCTGATCCTGCGCCAATGCAGTTCTTAGCGGCTTATTCAGGCTGTGCAATGGGCGAGTGGTTCCGTGATAACGGCAAGCACGCTCTCATTATTTATGATGATTTGTCCAAGCAAGCCGTGGCTTATCGCCAGATGTCATTGCTTCTTCGTCGTCCTCCAGGACGTGAGGCATATCCAGGGGATGTTTTCTATATTCACTCTCGTCTGCTTGAGCGTGCTGCGAAAATGTCTGATGAGCAAGGTGGCGGTTCTTTGACAGCTTTGCCTGTGATTGAAACGCAAGCCGGTGATATCTCCGCTTATATCCCGACAAATGTGATATCGATTACCGATGGTCAGATTTTCCTTGAGACATCTCTTTTCTATAAAGGTGTTCGTCCTGCGATTTCTGTTGGTGCTTCTGTGTCACGTGTTGGTTCTGCGGCGCAGACAAAAGCGATGAAGAAGGTCGCCGGTTCGATTAAGCTTGAGCTTGCTCAATACCGCGAGATGGAGGCGTTCTCTCAGTTTGCTTCCGACCTTGATCCTGCAACACAAAAATTGTTGGCACGTGGTGCGCGTTTGACAGAGCTTTTGAAGCAACCTCAATACGACCCATTGTCAACCGAAGAGCAGATTGTCGTGATTTATGCCGGTACACGTGGCTATGTTGACGGTTTGGCTGTGAACGACGTGACGAATTACGAGAAAGCATTGCTTCAGGAATTGCGTTCCGGTGGTAAAGATCTATTGTCGGCAATCCGTGAGGAGGGAAAACTTTCTCCGGAAGTTGAGCAGAAGATCGTTGCTTTCCTGGAACAATTCGGTAAGCGCTTTGAAGGTAATACGGCAAAAGCCGCTTAATATAGGTGTAGGATGGCAAGCATACCATTTGCAGAGATAAGAGATGAGGTGGCAATGCGTTTGGCGGATTTACAGCCGCTGGATGCTTTCGTCCTCAGTTATTCTTTGCCAAAAGGTGATCTGGCCAAACGCCTCTTAATAGATTTGCGTCAGGCAAGGGAGAATTTGCCTGATGCGTCCCCTCTGAAAAATTGTAGCCTTGATCTGCTGGGGGTGGATGACTGTATGAACGGTAGCATAATGCTGCATTTATATGGAATAGGACCGGATAAGGAGGCGAATTACGTTCTTGAAGAAGGGCGTAATGAAGTCGAGATTGATGCTGCTTATGACTTTAGAGACGCTATGGCGACTTATTATGGTTTGAGTCAAGAAGGCTCTATGTCTTTTCGTTCTGTCGACGTTATGTTGCAGTACATGACGAAGGATGCGGACTTTCATGATGCGTTGCCACGGGCGTCAAGGCGCCCTGATGACTACGTTTTTTATGCGGCTGACCTGTTGCATTCCACGCAATATGATGCAGTGTTTAGTATGAGTAATATGAAATTTAACCCTAGTTAATTAGAAGAAGCGATGCCAAGTTTACGTGATTTAAGAGACAGAATCGGATCGGTGAAATCCACACGGAAGATCACCAAGGCGATGCAGATGGTTGCCGCCTCCAAGCTTAAAAAAGCACAGGAACAGGCACAGGCGTCTCAAGCCTATTCTCAAGCCATGGGTGAGATGACCGCACGTGTCGCCGAGAAAGTCGACACATCTCAATCTGATCTGCCATTGCTTGCAGGAACGGGAGCTGTGCATACGCATCTCGTGGTTGTTGTTTCTGCTGATCGTGGTCTTTGTGGTGGTTTTAACGCGAATATTGTTCGACGTGCTCGCAAGTTTATCGCTGACCTTGAAAATGACAATCGCGCGGTCAAAGTTGTTACTGTTGGCCGTAAGGCTGGCGCGCTTTTATCAAATGACCATCCTGATAAAATTGTGAAGAGCTTTTCTGATATTGGCGGGCGCAGCGGCGTTTCTTTCTCCGAGAGTGAAAATCTGGCCAATTACATTCTGGATTCGTTTCAGGCAGGACAATTTGATGTCTGCACATTGATCTATAATGAGTTTACGTCTGTTTTGGTGCAAAAGCCGATGACGCAACAATTGATTCCGTTCAAGGTTCCACAGGGACAAGAGGAGCAATTAAGTGCATCAAAAGCAGAAATCGGGCCTCATGCGCTTTATGATTTCGAGCCTTCTGAGGAGGCGATCCTGAGCGATTTGTTGCCACGCAATATCTCGGTTCAAATTTTTCAGGCACTACTTGATAGTGCAGCCGGTGAGCAGGCCGCTCGTATGACGGCAATGGATAATGCAACGCGCAATGCCGGGGATATGATCAACCGCTTGACACTGCAATATAACCGTGCGAGACAAGCGGCAATTACGAAAGAATTGATTGAGATTATCTCGGGTGCCGAGGCGATCTAAAGGGTTTGAATTTAAGCATAACGCATAATTTAAAGTTAAGTTGAAAAACGAAAAGGAAGTGAAAAATGGCTGATAACA
>CAXGMH010000085.1:0-5313 GCA_964010795.1 uncultured Alphaproteobacteria bacterium | reverse complement strand
TAAGCGCGATGGCAAGCCCCGTAAAGCAAATCGCGTATAAAAAGAAGAAGCTGAGGACTGAACCGGCTGCACCTCTTGGGATAGGCTTACCGTTATAACGCGGGACAAAAACGCCATGAGGGTAGATTAGCTGTTTCATCTGGTTGTTGGCGATGGAATATAGAATCTGAATACGGAAGATCTTGATCCCGCAGGTAGTTGATCCGGCGCATCCACCGATCACCATGATGAAGAAACTCAGACCAATGATAAAAGGCCCCCAGCTTGCATAATCTGCGTTGGAATATCCTGTTCCTGTAATAAGCGATACCATGTTGAACATGGAAATACGCAGGGCATCCCAAAAAGGAGCTTGGTTGTTTAATGTGAGGTAGAAAACAGCAACTGCGGTGGCGAGCAAAATAATGGATATGAACCAGCGTACCTGACTGTCACGAAAAAGAGGGGCCAAATTCCCGCGTACCGCTTGTAGATAGAGCACAAATGGCAAGCCGCCTAAAATCATGAAGGCAATGGCGACAATAGACGGGCCGGCACTGCTGTAATATCCCATAGATAGATCATGCGTGCTGTACCCGCCGGTGGCAATGGTCGTCATCGAATGTGCCAATGCGTCAAATGGGGTAAGGCCGACACTGAGATAGAAAAGGTAGCACGCCGTGGTGAGCATTATATAGATGCCTGTGATGTTGGCTGCCAGAGTTGTGGCTTTGGGGAGAACCTTTTCACTTTCTGAAGATTCCGTTCTGAAGAGCTGCATACCGCCGACCTTCAGGAATGGCAGGACGGAAAGCGCCATAACGATAATCCCGATACCGCCTAGCCACTGTAACATGGCGCGCCATATCAGGATGCCGGGCGGTGCGGCTTCCAGGTTGGTCATGACCGTTGAGCCTGTTGTGGTTAGTCCTGAAATCGACTCAAATAGTGCATCTGTTGCATCCATATCCAAAGCGCTAAAGTAAAAAGGGATCGCTCCGGCAATGGATAATGTGACCCAGCATAAAACTGTCATCACAAAGGCTTGCTGTGTATCAATGCGGGTTTGTCCGTGACGGTTTGTGAAGACAAGGAGCGCACCGACAAATGAGGTGATAAGCGAGGAAACGAAAAAGACCTTCCAATCGGGGTGATCGAAATACAGATCAAACGCGATCGGCACAGCCATAGCCGCAGCCAGTGTCAGTAGGAATATGCCGACGACATATGAAATCGGGCGTAAATCCATAGCTTAGTTCGCCTCTTGCTCTGGTTGGAAACGGAACAAGGGTGCTCCGAAACTATTCAAATGTAATCGTTACGCGGCGGTTTGCTGGCTCTTTCACGCCGTCAGATGTCGGAACAAGAAGTTCGTTCTCGCCACGTGTCTGAATGCGGATAAGGTTAGCCGGGACGCCATTTTCAACAAGCGCTTTTTTAGCAGCCTGCGCACGGCGCTCACCAAGACGGCGGTTATAATCTTGTGGTCCAGAGCTATCTGCGTGACCTGTGATAACAACAGAGTTGAGAACACGGTTGTTAATCTCGTCAGCAACTGTCTGGATAACATTCATCCCGCCATTTCCGATCGAGCTTTTGTCAAAGTCGAAAAAGATCAGGTAAATAGCGTCTTGTACTGCCAATGGCTCATCAGAGAAATCCATAACAGGTTCGATCGGCTCAGGGAAAATAGGCTCTGGTGCCTGCGCGATCGGCATGATAGGAGCCGGCTCTGGCTCTTCTTTTGGTGTTATTTGTGCGACATTAGCCTCTAGCTGGGCGAGTGCTTCAAAAAACTGTGATTTACAGGGAATTGTGTAAGCGCCTTGAGCAAGATGAATTTCTTCTTCGGCCTCGATCCAGCAGTCAAAACGACTTTGTGTTACGGCCGATAGTTTTGGGAAATATTCGATTGCGCCAGCATCATAGGCTGCGATTAAACGTGCGCGACCGTCATATAGCTCGAGAATCTGGCGTTGTGAAAGATCCCAATCACTAATTGGTTCAGGCATCGCATTGACGCCGTTTGCCGCGGCCAAGCCTTTGCGTGCAAAATGTATGGCGTCTGTGAAGTCTTCTTCTTGCTCTAGCTGAAAGTTAGAAAAGACACGGTACTCTTCTGCCAGTGTAGCGGAGAAGGCAGAGCCTGTGGGGTTCGCTTCGTTCAGGGCGTTAATTTCAGATAAAGAATTGTTAAAGCTGCAAGCGGCAGTTAATGAAATTAAAGCGGCTGCGCTGAAAATTTTATGAAATTGCATTCACGGCTCCTTATGCTATCATCATGGCGTGTCATTTCTATAAGTCTTTATCAATGATTATCTCTTGTTTGTAAAGGGGTAAGGGGCATAACCATGAATTTTCGTATAATTATTTCCATTACTTTCAGCTTCTTAATTGCGTTCGCGAGTTTGGTTGTGCCTGTGGCCTATGCACAAATTCTACTTGAGGAACAGAGCTGCTTTCAGATCATTAATCAAGAAGACCGCACTGTCTATGGTCATGTTGAGACCGCTTATACACAAGAGCAGACGCGTCATCGTTCTAACTTTAGGCTGGATGAGGGGGAACAGGTGCAGGTTTGCACAACAGGGCCGCTTTATTCTGGTGGGCGGTTAAAATTTGTTGTACGTACGCTCTTTCCTGTATTTGAGTGTTTGACCCGCGCAGATAGGGATGTCATAATCCGCCGCGAACAAAACCCTGACGGAAGCTACAAGAAGAATGACGATGGCTTTACTGTCTGGGCGCAGTGTTATTAAGTGTAGTTCTTATCGCATATGTAAGTGGAGTTTATACGATGTTTTTAATGTCAGAAAAGTTTAATAAAGTAGCGGTTCCGGCCATAGGTTTGGGGCTTACGGCTTTAACTTTTTGTTTTGGATTATTTGTTGGCTATCAGGAAACGGGTGAATTTGCGAAGGAAACGTTTCGTGCAGCAGGGTATGCGAATGCTTTGTTCGGCGGTGTGGGAGTTTTACTTGCTATGGCAACGCAGCTTGATACAAAGCATCCTATTTTCCAGATGGGGCTAAGCTATGGTGTTCCCTCTGTCTTGTTGGGGTGCGCAAACCTTGTTTTGACGGGCTAATATTAAGAATAAATTTTGTCTTGGCATTTCGGAGAATATAATATGAGAGCGGATTTAGAGAATCTAAAAGAAGAGATCGAGCGGTCGGTTGCACTGCTAAGGAGGCATCTTTGACTGGGATGTTGCTGTCTCTCGTCTTGATGAATTAAACGCACTCTCCGAAAATCCGGAGCTCTGGAATGATCCTTCCAAAGCTCAATCAATCATGCGTGAGCGTAATCGGCTTGATAGCTCTATTTCAGGCGTTCGTGAGCTGGAAGCATCAATGGCGGATGCCGTTGAAATGGCCGAGCTTGGGGAGGAAGAGGGCGAAGAAGATTTTGTTAAAGAGGCTGAAGCCACTCTTAGGCAGCTTCAGGAAAAATCTTCACGGTTGGAGCTTGAAAGCCTTTTATCCGGTGAGGCTGATGGTAATGACGCATTCTTACAAATTAATGCCGGCGCCGGTGGAACAGAGGCTCAGGACTGGGCAAATATTCTGCTGCGTATGTATTTGCGTTGGGCAGATCGTAACGGCTTTAAAACACAGATTTTAGAGCAAAGTGACGGTGAGGAAGCAGGAATTAAGTCTTCGACGGTTCAAGTCTCTGGTGAGAACGCCTATGGCTGGTTAAAGACGGAGAGCGGCGTTCATCGTCTCGTTCGTATCTCGCCTTTTGATTCGAACGCCAAGCGTCACACAAGTTTTGCGAGTGTTTCTGTTTCGCCGGTGATCGATGACAGTATTGATATCGAAATTGAGGATAAGGATCTACGCATTGACACATATCGTGCAAGCGGTGCAGGCGGGCAGCACGTCAATAGAACGGATAGTGCAGTGCGGATCACACATGAGCCGAGTGGAATTGTCGTGGCTTGTCAGTCACAGCGCTCTCAACATCAAAATAAGGCAACGGCGATGGATATGCTCAAGGCTCGTCTATATGAAATGGAGTTGAAAAGGCGCGAAGAGGCACAGAACCAGTCGTATGAAGAGAAAAGTGATATAGGCTGGGGGCACCAGATTCGTTCTTATGTGTTGCATCCATATCAAATGATTAAAGATTTGCGCACTGAGGTTGAGACTAGCAATACACAGGCTGTGCTTGATGGAGATATAGACAGCTTTTTATCTGCGGCACTTGCTCATGGGCTTGAGCAAAGCAAGGAAGCGGTTTAATGTAATGGCAGAAAATGATTAGAGCGGTTTGATGAGAGCTATTTTGTTTCAAAGATTTAAGTTTTTAGCGATGGGCTGTGTTGTTGCTTCGGCATTCCTCTTGGGCACGTCTTCGTCTGGAGCACAGGATATGATCGAAGATATGGCCATGCCGGATGAAACCGTCTCTGTGCCATCTGCGCAACCGCCTATGCCGATCGATATAGCGTCTTATCCGGCTGTGCCTATGGAAGGTGAGGGGCTAAATAATAATGCATTTACCTTTGCACCGTCTCGTCAGTGGCACTTTATGCAGGCGGGCGAGGTCGAACAGAATGCGTGCGTGTTTTCTACACGCTATGAGAACGGCTTTGTTATGAAGATTTATGAGCGTAGCGAAGAAGTCCGCTCTGTTGAGGTTGATTTTCAACAGGTTGCCTTTACGCAAGGAACATATTATCCGGCGATTTTGTTTATGAACCAAACACCGAAAGAGGTGCGTGGTCTTGCGACCGGGCCATCTTCTTTGCGTTTTATGTTGTCTGCTCCTGTAGCGTCCAGCTATTTCGAAAATAATGCGGCTACGAATATGAGTGTTGCGCTCGAAGATGTTCGTTTTACTTTTATGTTAACGGGGCTCGATATGGCGTTTAAGGATATCGATAATTCTTGTGAGATTGTTGATGTGCCACGCGGTCAAATGACCGAAAATAACAATGGCGATGCCGCGGATACACAAGAAAACCTAGCGATGAGTGATGAGCGTATCAAGAGCCTGATTAAAGAGGCTTTGCGAGAAACGATCTCAGGTCAGCCCGAAAATATCGACGATGTGTCTGTTGACGAGGTGAGGCAAGCAGCACAAGCGCAAATGGATATCGCACCAAAAAAAGTGCCCGCGAAAAGGGCGAAAGTTCTGCCTGTTGTTGGTGAAGCGGATGTTGGTTCAGTGGCGGCTATTCCTCCGGCTGAAGATGTGCTTGAGACTGTCTTTCTCGTTGATGCTAAAGACACTCAAGCCACACCGGATAAGCTGTGTTGGTCTGCGCAAAAGGGGGAAAAACTATCCGAGATTTTAGCGCGTTGGACTGAGCGGGAGGGGATTGCT
>CAXGMH010000084.1:0-5960 GCA_964010795.1 uncultured Alphaproteobacteria bacterium | reverse complement strand
TTCTGGATTGTCCTCGACAATAAGGATTTTATACATCTCCCACACCCCGCTTTTTATTGTTTTTTTCTCGCTTGTGTATTTTAATAAATATTATGTCAAATTTTTTAATTAATGGTTAATAGTACCCCAGAGCGCTTAATAATTTTTACGCGCTCACCTCGTTTTGCAATGGAATGTAAAACGTAAAGCAAGTGCCTTTTCCTTCTTCGCTTTCGACATTGATAACGCCGCGCCATTTCTTGATAAGGCCGAAAATAATAGAAAGCCCTAAACCTGTTCCTTTGCCCAGACCTTTAGTGGTGTAGAAGGGTTCAAAGATATGAGCCATAACCTCTTTTGACATCCCTGGCCCGTTGTCGCCTACGGAGCAATAAAAATAGGGACCCGGTTTAAGGTCGAGTTTGCCGTGGGCTTTTTTGGTCTGAATGTATAACCCGTAAGAAATGGTGATATGGCCTTGTTCTTCACTGGCATCACGTGCATTCAAAAAGAGGTTGATAAGGATTTGCTGTAAGCCTGTCAGGCTGATATTGACAATCAAAGGGTCTGCGCCCTGGGGCTTGTGCAGTGTCACGCCCATGGTTTTGGGTAGATACTGCGTTGTAAATTCAAGCACGGAATCCATTTGCTCGGTCAAGTTGATGTCTTGCGTATCTGTTTGATCGGATTTTGAGAAGATCAGGGTGTTCTCGATAATTGCTGCAGCTTGCGCGATATTGCGTTTGATATAGTCGAAATACTTCGCACCTTTTTCGGGCATATTCGGGCGGCAAAGCCTTTCCAATAGCTGGGTGTAGGTCAGGATCGGCTGGAGGAAGTTATTGACCTCATGCGCAACGCCGCTTGCCAGTTTTCCCAGAGCTTCCATTTTCTGCTTATCAAGGGCTGAAGCCTCTTGCTCGCGGCTTTTGGCGATGAACTCGGTCATCATAATGAGGCCGACTTGTTTCTGGTTCTCAAATAAGGGAACGAGTGAATAGAGAAAGATCTCCGTAATTCCGTTGTTTTTGGTCAGGATGTCTTGTTGATTGAGGATTTTTTCGCCCTTCAGGGCTTTCTTGATGGATTTGACCCAATCGGGGCGCTGTTTTTTCAAGCTCGGAAATAAGTCATAGAAATTTTTACCAATGACATCTTTTTCAACGCCAAGATTATAAGAAGAGCGCCAGATCAGATTAAGATTACGGTAATTCATATCCATATCAAAAACAGCAATCGCTTGGTCGCTGTGGTGAAGGAGGGCTTTTTCCAATGGTGAGAGAGCCGCCGAGGCGCTTTGAAAAGTCTGTTTTGTCTGTTCGATCATTGCATCTTCTTGATTTTATTAGATGCGTAAACTATAAACCGAAACTGGTTAAAAAAATACTCATGAAGTGAAGGATATTTTGATGCGCGGATTTTTTGGAATAGGAGTGCAGGAAATCAGCAAGGCTCAAAACCTTGGTAATCTGGTGCGCTCTGCGCATTCTTTCGGCGCCAGCTTTTTCTTCACAATCAATAGAACCGTAGATATGCGCGGTATTCGCCAAAGTGATACATCAGGCGCGGCAGATCATATGCCGTTTTACGATTTTCCCAATGTGGAGGCATTAACACTGCCACGTAAATGTGCTTTGGTTGGCGTCGAATTGACCGAAGATGCGATCGAGCTACCGAGTTTTCGTCACCCCCAATCCGCAGCATATGTTTTAGGGCCTGAAATGGGATCTTTATCCGATGATTTGATCGAGCGTTGCGACCATATTGTAAAAATACCAATGAAGTTTTGTGTAAATGTCGGGACTGCCGGTGCGATTTTAATGTATGACCGTATGATATCTCTCAGCCGCTTTCCGACTCGTCCACCAAAGGCGGGCGGTCCTGTGGAGGGTTTACCCGAAAATAATTACGGCCCTCGCCGTATTTCACCGCGCAAGGTCTCGAAAGAGGCCGAAGAAATGTACCGGAAGTAACTGTGTCTTGGCGTTTTGCGGTTATCGCGGTTAGCGGCGGAAGATCGTGTTAAGCAAGCGACCTGTAAGCCCCTTAAACTTTAAGGCGTTATGACGCGTGGTAAAGCACAGACAGCCATGTGTTTTATCAGATATCGGCGAGTGCGTAACCTCGTCATCGGTAATGATAAGAGAGCCTTTCTCGTAACGGCCGCTTTCATCGTCAAACGCACCATCAAGAATAAGCGTCATCTCCACCCCTTCATGCGAATGCTCTGCGATCTTTTTGCCGGCATCAATGTGCAGGAGCTCTGCATGGACGGGCGAACGATTGTGGGTAAAGACCATGCGCTTATAGCCCGGTAAAAAAGGTTGAAGGTCAATTGAGCGCTTATTATCATGAGCATATGAAAGGAGTGGTTGCGGCAATTTCCGTGTCAGAGCTTCGTCCTTATGCACTGTGATAGAGATGTCGGGCTGGTCAAGTCTTTGCCCTTCGATGCGCGCTAAAACGCTGTCCAGACAACCAGCGGAAACAGGCTCTTGCTTTTCTTGTTCGAAGAAACTTCCCGCAAGTTCCGTATAAAAGGCTACCTGTTCGCGTGCAGACGGGGTTAGCGTAAGATATGAAGCAATTAGCGCAGTCTCAGCCGGATTCAGTTCTCCGGCCGCAAATAACGCCAAAGCGCTCTCGATTTTTTGTGCCTGCGTGTCTTTAA
Organism: uncultured Alphaproteobacteria bacterium; assembly: GCA_964010795.1. Lineage (GTDB taxonomy): Bacteria > Pseudomonadota > Alphaproteobacteria > Micavibrionales > UBA9664 > CAXGMH01. Next base: position 3,310 of record CAXGMH010000084.1, on the reverse strand, counting down.
AGTTGTTTACCGCGTGTGCCATCACAATTATGCCTCGTCGTATTCTTATTCTCGTTTGTTATAGTCTTCGTCTTTTTTGTTTGTTTTCAGCTTGCGCTCTGCTCATAGCCAAGCTCATCCGCCTTTATATGTTTTCTCAGTTTCTCCAGCGCGAGCCTGAGCCGGGATTTTACCGTTCCAAGAGGCAAGTTTTTGATCTGTGCTATTTCCTGATGTGTTTTCCCGTCATAAAAAGACATTTTTACCAGCTCTTTTTGTTCGTTAGGCAAATGAGTAAGAGCCTGCTCAAATAATTTCGACTCTTGCTTTTCTTGCACCATATCAATAGCGGCGACTTGCTCACTACTATTTATTTTTACGAAAAGCGGGTCATTTGGATCAATGTCATAGCGTTTTTGTTTGCGCAGATGGTCGATCTTTTTATTACGTGCAATTGTAAATATCCAGGTGCCGGCTGCTGACTGGCTCGGATCATAGCGATCAGCCTTGTCCCAAACTGCAATCATCGTCTCTTGAACCAGCTCTTCGGCTGTATCGGGTGAGAAATTCCCGCGCATCAAAAATGATTTGAGCCGAGGCGCGTAATAATCAAAAAGCTGTATAAACGCCGCTTTGTCTCGGTTTTTTCCGATGCGCTCGAGGCATTGATTGAAATTGATCGCATCTGGTGATAGCGCATTTCCTGTCGTCTGAGCGGGATCAGCTTTTGATTTTGGCATGAGGCCTCTAAAATAAATATTGAAATTCATTCATAGAAGCCTAGGCTCTATCTTGTCAACTCTTAGGGAGTCATGCATAGTTTGTTAAAGATAATAATTTACAGGTGAACGGATCTATTATGCGCATCATCGATACGACATCAAAATTGATATTAACTGCCCTGCTTATCGGGCTCGGCGCTTTTGCTGCCACGACATCTGCTGTTGCTCAGCAAGTTTCAGAACCTCGGGTTTTATCTGTCCATGGTGACTGGACAGCCTACACGTTCCAAGAAAACGGCAATAAGGTTTGCTATATGGCGTCTCAGCCTATTAAGGCGGAGGGCAATTATTCACGCCGTGGCGATATCTTTGCCTTGATTACACACCGTCCTGCCGAGGATTCTCAAAATGTTTTCAGTTATGTTACCGGCTATACTTACAAGCCCAATAGCGAAGTAGACGTGACCATTGACGGCAAGAAATTTACATTATTTACGCAAAATGATATGGCATGGACAGTGGACGATCAAACGGATGCGCGTCTTGTGGATTCAATTCGTAAAGGCAGTCGCTTATCTGTTAAGGGGACGTCCAGTCGTGGAACTTTGACAACGGATACATTCTCTTTGCGTGGGTCTTCAGCCGCGCATGACGCAATCTCCCGTGAGTGCGGTATCGCGCCTTAACGCGCCTTGTACTGATTTTCTTGCAGTTTCTTGCGCAGCCTGATAGCGTCCGGCTGAATTTAAACTTGGCACGACAGATATCAGGGTAGACGATAATGAGTACATCATCTCATGCAACGGCATTTTCAGCACCGGAAACCGATGGCGGTAAACGCGCATTGATCGGTCTGGATCGTGGAGAGATAGAAGCTTTGATGAAAGAGCGGGGGATGCCTGCATTTCGTGCAAAACAGGTTTATCATTGGATTTACCAGCGTGGCGCAAAGGATTTTGAACAGATGCATAATCTGCCTGCGGCTTTGAGGCAGGAACTGGAATCTGAATTTACCATTGCACGTCCTGAGATCGTCACTGAACAAAAATCCGAAGACGGCACACAGAAATGGCTGTTGAAGATGAGTGACGGGCAGCAAATTGAGGCCGTCTTTATTCCCGAGAGTGATCGTGGCGCTTTGTGCGTGTCATCTCAAGTCGGCTGCACGCTTACCTGTCGTTTCTGTCATACCGGTACTCAACCTCTTGTGCGGAATTTGGGCGCGCGTGAAATCCTGACACAGATTATGCATACACGCGATGTTCTTGATGAATGGCCGTCTTCAGCGCCGGACAAACGCCTTTTGACCAATATTGTTATGATGGGTATGGGCGAGCCGCTCTATAACTACCAGAATGTGGCCAAGGCTTTGAAAATTGCTATGGACGGGGACGGTTTGGCCTTCTCGCGTCGCCGTATTACATTATCAACATCGGGCGTTGTGCCGGCTATTCGCAAATGCGGAGAGGAGCTGCGCGTTAATCTGGCGATCTCGCTTCATGCCGTAAATGACGAGTTGCGCTCTGAGATCATGCCGATCAACAAGAAATACCCGCTTGAAGAGTTGCTGGCTGCTTGTCGCGATTACCCCGCGGCTTCGAGCGCTCGCAGGATCACTTTTGAATATGTTATGCTCAAAGGCATCAATGATTCTGAGGCTGATGCGCGCGAGCTCGTCCGTATCCTTGACGGCATTCATGCCAAGGTAAACTTGATCCCCTTTAATAACTGGCCGGGTAGCGGTTTTGAGTGTTCGTCATGGCCGGTGATCGAGCGTTTCGGCGAGATATTAGAGAAGGGCGGGTATGAAAGCCCGATCCGCCGCCCGCGCGGACGCGATATTCTGGCGGCCTGCGGACAGCTTAAATCCGCCTCTAAAAGAATGAAAAAATCCTCTGGATAGAATGATCTCGCTGAGTGGACAAAACCCGTTGCAATCAGTAATGATTGACGAAAGATTTTTTCGGGAATAAGAAGACGTTTGGTAAAAAACGCTAATTTTATGGTAGACTTAAAGTATATGAAAGTTTTGGGACTTCGTCAGCGCTATATTACAACAAAAACGGGGAAGCTTCGTTTGCGCGTTCATGCGGGAATAGCATTCGTTGGGTTGTTCCTTGGCTCTATTGCCTTTTCGTCATTTGATACGACGGGCACTCAGCAAAGTATGATTAAATCTGCGCAGGCCGCAGCGACGCAGACAGTTTCTGCTGATGCGGATATCTCTACGCTTGCCGCGTCCGAAGTCGAGGCGGTACAAGAGACGGCTATTGTCGGTTCGCAAGAAATCGAAGGCGCAAAAACAGCGCAAGTCTATCAAGCGTCTTATGCCGCACAGAAAGCGGTTAAGTCAAAGCCCGAGACGAGAAAACTTACGATTGCTTCGGGCGACAGTTTAAGCCTTATTCTTGACCGTATGAATGTCTCTGCCAGTGAAGCCTATAAGGCCATAAAGGCCTTAAGTGCGGAATTCGATCCTCGTGACATCCGCGAAGGACAGCGCGTTAGTGTTGAGCTCGCAGGCGGCAAGTTAGCGTCTCTTGCACTTGATCTGTCTCAGCTGGAGACCGTTAAGGTGGCCTCTAAGGATGATGGCGTGTTTGAGGCCA
>CAXGMH010000083.1:0-6109 GCA_964010795.1 uncultured Alphaproteobacteria bacterium | reverse complement strand
GCGCGGTGTAAGCACCATAAAGCTGCCATCTGTCAGATATTTGTGATTGCGCCCATCCTGATCCATAATAGCCAAGCGCTTTACCCGCTTATTTGCCGGCCCTGATTCCGCGACGTAAACAATCCTGCTATCGAAATAACCGCCTTGTCCTGTAATCCTTTTGAACACTTCATCTGAAATAATATGTGCAATCCGGCGCCAATTATCCTGTGTTGTTGTATAGGCCATTCCAATCATTTGCGATCGGCCGAAAACATCCCATAAACGAAATTCAACACGCAAGGAAGTTGCAGAGGCCTGCGTAATCTTACCCGAGATCAAAGCCTGTGCACCGATTGTTTTCCAATCAGTAAATCTTGGGCCTTGTGCGGCAACATCTGCGGAAGATTGTAGGTACGTCTTGCTGTCTAAAATATTGAACAAGCCAGAGCTTTTAAGGTTATCACGAATAGCCTGCGCCATTTCTTGAGAGATGGAGGTGTACTCAATACTAGACGGCGCAAAATCAGGAATTGCAATCGGCATAGATTGCATCTGGCCACGGCTTACATCAATAGTCAGCTCAGCCTTAACGCCAGGGATTGAACATAAAAGAAAACTGATAACGCTAAGGAATACATAAAACTGTTTCATTAAAACATCTCTCTCGGGTCAAATCGGATCGTCATTGACTGCCATTGATCGTATTTATTTAAAGGCAGCGGTAATGGATTACAAGCCGGATTGCGCACGGCCCGCATCGCGCTATCAGCCAAAGCTCTAAAAGACGGATCACGCTGATATAAGGCAGTATCCACAATACGTGCAGATTGCACCGTTGCATTGGCATTCATGGTCAAAGCAATCTCAACGACTTGACCGCTTTCCTGAGCGCCGGGCAATAGGTTCCAGCACATAGCCAATTGATCTCGCAGCCTGCCTTGTTCATCCAGAGACAATCCCGAAGAACGCCTTGTCAGAACCGCTTGGGGTATTTGCTGTGTGGCGGCGGGCTGCTCTATATCTCTTACCTGTGGCTGAAGGCTTGCAGCATCCGGTGCCATTTGCGGCGGTGCTTCTGCCTCATCGCCTGCAAGATTTTTAAGCATAGAAGAAAATTGGTCTCGAGCCTCTTCCTCTCTTTTCTGACGCACAGCTTCGACCTTTTCATCCGGTCTAGGCGCAGGACTAGGCACAGCATCAGGCTTGGCAACACTCCGCGTCGGCTTAGGCTTGCTTTGAGGCGGTGTGACATTTTTGATCGAGCGTGGAGGTAGCGGCACTTCAGGCGCCTCACTTGCTTTCGACCGCTCAGGCGTTATTGAAGAGGCATTATCCTCGGATATTCTTTTGTCTTGCTTGAACTCTCCAACACTGACAAATACAGGCGCAGAACTGTTCACTGATAAGTCATCAGGCTTGGTGAAAGAAAATGTAATCGAGCCAACAACAAGTACTGCAATATGAAGAAGAAGTGAAAAAAGCAGGGGTTTAAGCGCTTTGCCATCACCATAAACATTATCGTTACCGCTACTTTTATGCTCACGCACATAACGGATTAAATTCGATAAATTTGTACTGTTTATAGCAGCATTCATGGGTGTCACCCTAATTAGAGACAGGATCTGAAATGAGCGCGACCTTATTAAAACCGGCACGGTTGATAGCCCCCAAAACATCCATCACCTTAGCATAGGCGAGATTTTCATCGGCACGGATATATATTCGCTGATCTTCTCTTTGATCCATAATCGCTTTCAGAAGCGGGATTAGTCTTGTCCGCTCAACTTCTCGCTCACCGAGAAATATCACACCCTCTTCATTAAGGGAAACTTCCATCGGCTGGTCGTTCTGCTCTGAAATAGCAGCGGCTTCTGAATCGGGCAGATCAATAGAAACACCGCTTGCAAGTAATGGCGCAGACACCATAAAGACAATAAGCAAAACAAGCATCACATCAACAAAAGGTGTGACATTTATTTCACTAAATCGTGTAGAAGAACGACGGCGCTTGCGGCGACGACTCTGTCCTGTCAAAGATCCAGCCATAATTTATGCTCCTTTACCGCCAGCCATTGCAAAAGACGTTTTCCCTTTGCTTGTCGCATTACCGCTTTTACGGTGTTTTTCAAAATAACGCGACAAAATGGCAGAAAACTCCGTCGAGAAAGCGTCAAGCCTATCCGCATATAAATCCAGATCATTGCTGAATTTATTGTAAGCAATAACCGCAGGAATAGCAGCAAACAGGCCAAGAGCCGTTGCAAATAAAGCCTCGGCAATACCCGGGGCAACGACAGCCAAAGACGTGTTTTGGGAAGCGGCGATAGCGGTAAAGCTGTTCATAATCCCCCACACGGTACCAAACAAACCGATAAAAGGCGCAGCCGAACCTGTATTGGCAAGGAATGTCATGTTCCTTTCAAGACGATCCATTTCACGGCCGATTGTAACGCTCATAGCACGCTCGATCCGTTGAGTGAGGCCGGCTTGTAATTCAGGTTCGCTACTGGCATCAGAGCCGTCTTGCGCGCTCATATGCCATTCTTCCATGCCTGCTTTGAATGTATTGAGCATCGGATCGGATTTGCTTTGTTTTACTTTTGCATAGAGTTTATCCAAAGGCTCGCCCGACCAGAAGGCCTCTTCGAACTTATCACCCTTACGGTTGACCGAGCTCATCACATTTTGCTTTTGAAAAATAATATACCAGCATCTGATAGACGCCCCGATAAGCATGAGCATAACAAGCTTAACGACGATATCCGCTTGCATAAAAAGCCCCCAGATCGAAAGATCATGGGCTTGTGCCGCAACATTTGCTGCTTCGACTGCTTCATTCATAGGATTGTAGCCTTTCTTGTAATTTCGGTGTCATTTTAACAGGCCTGCCGTTCAAATCCACCATCACCAAAGTGATTTCGACCTCTGTCAACAAAACATCTTCTTTATAGATATTTTGTGACATAACGATTTTGAGCGGGGAGCGATCTATAATTTTACTTTTTATTCTCAACAAATCATCCAATCGGGCTGAATTGCGGTAGTCAATTTTTAAACCCGCGACAACAAAAGCCTGCCCACTATCGAGGGAAACGGAGCTTTGAAAGCCAATTTCACGCAGCCACTCTGTTCTCGCACGCTCTATAAATTTCAAATAATTGGCGTAATAGACAATCCCGCCGGCATCGGTATCCTCGTAATAAATACGGCATTGATATTCGTGCGCTTTATCCGTCATGCCACTTTATCCAGTAAATCCAGATCCTGGTTAATCACAAGAACCATATGCGTGGCATCATTTTCAGGGCCGCGTCTGTATATCGGGCGAAAGCCAAAACGCTTATAGATATTAGGCCGGCGCGCCATGACCTGAATATTTCCAGCGATTCCCTTCGTTAGGCGCTCTGCTTCTTTGATACGAAACTCTGTCAACATAGACATGAGTCCTTTCTTTTGGTAATCGGGGTCAGTTGTCCCCCAACGCAGCACCCACGATCCGCGAGTAAAAGGCAAGCTTCCAAGCGCACCAAACGAAACCATTTTTCCTTGTTCATTTACAATCTTGTAAAAATCGTAAATTTCTTTGCGCTTCGGATCAAAGGACTGTTCCAAATCGCTAATGAACCATGCCTCCTCGTTTTCAGGTACTTGCATCGTCAAATAAGCTTTTTGGAAAATCGTGATCGCTTGCCTTAAATCAGTTTCTTCCATTTTTTCAATTTTAAATTCACTCATCATAAACTCCTTCTTTATTTAAAATAATGTCCCTTCACTCGCATCCCTTGGCACTGTCAAGCCAAGATAGCTGTATGCCTTGCTAGTAAGTGTACGCCCTCTAGGTGTACGCTGTAGAAAACCCTGTTGCATCAAATAAGGTTCCACGGTTTCCTCGATAACGTCACGCTGTTCAGAAAGTGCCGCAGATAAAGTGTCCGCACCCACAGGCCCACCACCATAATTCTCAGCTATACAGCACATATATCGACGATCCATAGAATCAAGCCCCTGACCGTCCACGTCCAAACGGTTCAACGCTTTGTCGGCTGCCATTGCATCAATCTCGCCGCCACCTTCAACCACGGCAAAATCTCTTACTCGACGAGTCAGGCGACCTGCAATACGTGGCGTACCGCGTGAACGCTTCGCAATTTCCAGAGCCCCGTCCTCTGTGAGATCCATACCTAAAAGCCCTGCGGCACGTTTAACGATTCGGCTAAGTTGTTCAGCTGTGTAGAATTCAAGCCTGAGCGGTATTCCGAAGCGCTCTCGCAGCGGTGTTGTCAAAAGTCCGCTTCGCGTAGTAGCCGCAACGAGAGTAAATGGAGAGAGCTCAATTTGCACCGATCTTGCTGCTGGCCCCTCACCAATAATGATATCAAGTTTACCGTCTTCCATAGCCGGATATAATATTTCTTCAACTGTGGAATTGAGACGATGAATCTCGTCAATAAACAAAACATCATTGGGTTGCAGATTCGTCAGGATTGCTGCTAAATCACCCGCCTTGGTTATAACAGGACCGGATGTCGCACGAAAACCAACTCCCAATTCTTTTGCGATGATCTGTGATAATGTTGTCTTACCGAGTCCAGGCGGGCCATGCAAAAGGACATGATCCATAGCGCCTTGGCGCTGCTTCGCTGATTCTATAAAGACAGAGAGATTTTCTTTCAGGTGATCTTGTCCGATAAAACTTTGTAGCGACTCAGGACGCAAAGCCTGATCCACACGATCCGTATCATCACTGGCTTGGTTTTGCGGTGATAGAATCGTATTTTTCTCCATAGTAGAAGCCCTTGCCATGTCGCTTTGCTTTTGCATAGAAATAGTGTATCACTCTCAAATTGAAGGTCACGCCTTTTTCGTAAATGATACAAAGAAAGCATGTGGATCGACTCTTGATATGAGACGCGATGTAGAGACTTTATCCAGACAACTGCTCAAACGTTGGGTGCCTAAATGGCATGATGCATTTTCCGATGACAAACATGGTGGCTTTCATGAAAGGCTTGGCGAGAAATTCAAACCGCTGGATATGCCATATAAAAGGCTGCTAACTCAGTGTCGCCAAATTTCTATCTATGCCCACGCAACCACAGTTGCGACCTCTCCAGATTACAGAAAAGATCTGGATGAACGCTTAAAATTCATGGTTAAGTGCTATGAGAAACATAAAGGTGGCTGGATATTCTCGGTGACACCGGACGGCAAACAAACATATGACGGCCGATACGACCTTTATGCACACGCATTTGTCATTTTCACGCTTAGCTGGGCTTATCGCGCACTTAAGCAGGAATGGATTAAAGATAAGGCAAAAGACACGCTCGACTTTATCCATAACCGTTTTGCATTAAAACACGGATATGCCGAAGAGCTGCATGAAGATACACTTGACCCAGGTGGTGAAATAAGGCGTCAAAACCCACATATGCACTTATTTGAGGCCTGCCTTTTCGCCTACCAGACATTTGACGAAGCTGAATATCTTGCTGAAGCAGATCACATTTATAGTTTGTTTGAGAACCACTTTTTTGATTTAAAATCAGGGGTTTTGCGAGAGTTCTTTACAAAAGATCTCAAGCCACATCCAGAGGAATACGACAAGATCGAACCCGGGCATCATTTCGAATGGGTGTGGCTGCTCCACAGTTATGGACAGTTGCAAGAAAAAGCCGACCGTACGCGTCTTCAAGAAAGGATGCGTACGCTCCTTAACTGGGGCAACAAATATGGTTGGGATCGCGCCTATGGTGGAATATATAACACACTCTCACCGATCGGCGAGAAACTAGACAGCAACAAACGTATATGGCCCTTTACAGAAGGGTTAAAGGCCAACGCTATGATGCTCGACCTTACAGACGACAAAGCCTTTTTAAAACGGAGAACCGATCAAATGATCTCTATTTTCCGCAAACATTATATGCTCCCGCGAGGCTTATGGACGGAAATTCTTGGCCGTGATCTGAGTCCGCAAACCGATTACTTGCCTGGAACCACCCCTTATCACCTGTATTTCGGCGTTATGGAGACACTGCGCTACCTCAAGCACCGCGGAAAATCCAAATCAATTGGCGCCGCTGTAATGGGTGCGCTACACAATATCAGGCGCACAGCGTCTCTT
>CAXGMH010000082.1:0-6158 GCA_964010795.1 uncultured Alphaproteobacteria bacterium | reverse complement strand
CTCTTCGCGTTAATGCTGCTTATTTTGCTGAGGAAGTGCGCCGCTATCTGGAAGGTCATTACGGAGAAGATATTTTATATTATGGCGGTTTGTCTGTTCGCACCACACTCGACCCTGATTTGCAAAAAGTAGCCGTTGACGCACTGCGTGACGGGTTGTTGGCCTATGAGCGTCGTCATGACTATCCCGGTCCGATTACGACGCTGGACAGCCTGAATGGTTGGGAAAAGGGTGCTCTTATAGAAATCGCTATGCCTGCTGGCGCCAGAGCTGGCTGGTTGCGCGCGGTTGTTTTGAACAATTCGGCAGAGATCGGGCTGGAGACCGGTGAGCGTGTTACTTTGGATAACAAGGATTGGGCTTGGATGCGCGGCAAGATACCGCCACGTTCCGTGATTATGGTTGAGCCTCGCGATGAAGGGGAGGGCGAGATGAGCTATCATCTGCGCTGGATCCCTAAGGTTCAGGGTGCTTTGGTCGCTATCGATCCGCATACAGGACGTATTCTGGCTATGCAGGGCGGTTGGTCGACGGCGGTGAGTAGCTTTAATCGCGTGACACAAGCTGAGCGCCAGCCGGGATCGGCCTTTAAGCCATTTGTATATCTCAGCGCACTTGATAAAGGGTTCACGCCTGCAACACTGGTGCTTGATGCACCCTTGGTTATCGATCAGGGGCCGAACCAGAAGAAGTGGCGCCCGCGCAACTATTCTGGAGAATTTTATGGGCCAACACCAATCCGTGTCGGGGTTGAGAAATCACGAAATCTGATGACAGTCAGGCTGGCTGATTTTATCGGTATGGAAGCTGTTTCCGAAACAGCGCGACAATTCGGCATTGCCCAGAATATGAAACCGTTTTTATCCTATTCTCTCGGGGCGGCTGAGACGACTTTGCTTGATTTGACCTCGGCTTATGGGATGCTTGTTAATGGCGGTAAAGAGATTGATCCGACCATGATCGACAGAATACAAGACCGCTACGGCAAGACTATTTTTAAACATGACAAGCGTATGTGTTATGGCTGTTCAGACCGTTTGTCATGGGATCCGGAAATGCCTGTACCTGAAATCGAAGATAACCGCAGACAGGTTGCAGATCCCCGTCGCGCCTATCAGATTGTATCTATCCTTGAAGGTGTGGTTCAGCGCGGGACAGCAACACGATTGCGGCAATTGAATATGCCGGTGGCTGGTAAAACAGGTACGACAAATGACTCTCGTGACGCATGGTTCATAGGTTTTACCCCTGATCTCGTGGTCGGTGTTTATATTGGTTATGATGAGCCGCGGACATTGGGCGACAAAGAAACGGGTTCATCCGTAGCGGCGCCGGTCTTTCTGGACTTTATGAAGGATGCGACCAAGGAGGTAACGCCAACTCCGTTTCGTATGCCGCGCGGTATAAGGCTTGTTCAAATTAATGCTGAGAACGGAACGCGCGCCAGAGCCGGAGATGAAAGAACAATCTGGGAAGCGTTCCTTGTCGGGAATGAGCCTGAGGATGATGTCTTTATGCTCGATGGAGAGGGGATCAGACGGCTTCCGGCCTCTAGCTTGAATAACAGTGATGCGTATGGATCGCCCGGCCAATCGACTTTGACGGGAACCGGCGGAATTTACTAAACAGGATTTAAAGTCCCATGTTAAAAAACTCCACGTTACTCTTTGTATCGCTGCTTTTTTTACAAGCTTGTCAAACGACATCAAATAGCAAGTATTCATCTGTTGTGACTTCAAACACAAGTTATAAGAGAGTGGAGGGCGTGACGTCTTCACCGCCAATCCCGCCAGTAAAGGCGAATATTATTGAAGAAAAGCGTAAGGCTGAAAAAGCTCAGATTGAAGGTGAAATAGAAGAGCATATTTCTTTGGGACAGTCCTTGCGTTATTTGATTCCGGCGAAATGTGAAGGGCCGTATTTGGCCAAGGGTGGCGAGAAGATAAGGCTCTATACCCAGCTAAAGCGTCAATCAGAGCGCTTCTTACGCGCTAGTGGTGATTTGAGCGTTAAGCGACTATCTTGCGACATAGAGAGAATGTGGCTTCGTTTTGAAGTTGAAATGAACGGTGATTTTGCTTTAGGTAATCTGGGGCGACGCGTTGCCACAGATAAGGCGAGTTTTTTATTTCCCTACGCTCTAGCGGTTGTCTCGGCCAAGGATGAAATTGTGGCGCAATATGCGAATGTCCTCTCGGCAGAATTCCCTCCCGGCCAAGATAGCGTCATTGTGCGTGCAAAAGTAGAGGAAGAGCTTTTGCTGAGTGACCTTGGATTGCATGGACCTTATACAATTTATGCAGCCTTCGTGCAGCCGACAAATCGCGAGTATTTCAATGATAGTGATCATCCCGCTGTATGGATGCTGGCTCGTAAACCGCGCTAAAGCGCGTGGCGTTCATAATGTTGAAGCGTTTGCCTCAGGCCGTCCTCAAGTGCAATCTTTGGTTTCCAGCCTAAGTTGTTGATTTTACTAATATCAACCGATTTTGATGGAACGCCGTCCGGTTTGTTCAGATCGAATTTCAGTTCGCCGTCAAAGCCTGCTATACAGGCAATCATCTCGGTCAGTTTTTTGATCGTGATCTCTTGCCCACTGGCTATATTAATAGGCTCGATCTTGTTCCATTTCTCCAGCACTAGCATAAGTGCAGACGCAGCATCATCTACATGGAGAAAATCGCGTGAAGGTTTTCCGCTGCCCCATATACTAATGTTAGTATCGCCGCTGTTTTTTGCCTTAAGTGTTTTTAATATAAGAGCAGGGATAACATGACAGGCGTGAATATCACGGCTGTCTTCTAAGCCGTAAAGATTGGTTAGCAGGACAGATCGGTATCTCCGCCCATATTGCGTGCAATAGCTTTTTGCCAGCTCGATGCCGCTCAGTTTGGCGATGGCATAGGCTTTGTTGCTCTCCTCAAGGCCGCCGCTTAAGATGCTGTCTTCACGATAAGGTTGAGGCGCGGCTAGAGGGTATATACAAGTCGATGCCGTAAAGACAAGGCTGTGCACGCCCGCTTCATGGGCGGCTGACATGACGTTATTTTGGATGGTTAAGTTGTCCTGTAGGAAATCAACTGGGTGATCTATATTATCACCGATTCCGCCCACTCGCGCCGCAGTCAGGAAAATATGGTCTGGCTTATTCTCATGCATATAGGCAAGGGTTTGTGTTTTGTCATGGAAATCCAGGCGGCTACGCTTGGGTGTGTGAATAAGCTCATAATCAGGATATGCTGTTGAGATTAGACGGGCCAGCGCCTGTCCCAGCATACCGTGCTCTCCGGCGATCATGATTTTATGCCTTTGTGCTGTATGAGCCTTATCTGTTGTGTTCATTCCTTGTCAAATCCTTAGGAAACTGCGTAAAATGAAAACTATGCCAAAGAATACAAAACAGAACAAGCAAAGCCACGTCATGACGCAACAGACCAGCCTTATGGGTAAATTGTTGATCGCTATGCCTGATATGGGGGATCAGCGTTTTGACAGGGCTGTGATCTTGATTTGCGCTCATGACAAGGATGGCGCTATGGGGATTGTTTTAAATCATGCTTTGGAGCAGGTCGATACGCAGGCTCTGTTCAAAGAGCTGGATATCGATGCTGATGCCGGTGCATCATTGCCCGTTTTTCAGGGCGGGCCAGTCGAACCTTCACGCGGATTTATGCTACATAGTGCAGATTACGCGCAAAAGGACACGGTTCCTTTGAGTGACGGCTTATGTGTTACAGGGACAACAGACGTCATAAGAGCCGTCGCGAAAGGGCAGGGGCCAAAGCAGAGCTTGTTCGCCCTTGGCTATGCAGGGTGGTCGGCTGGACAGCTGGAGGCAGAGATACAAGAAAACGCATGGCTGATTACGGAGTCAGATGCAGATATGATTTTCAATACACCACGCATGGAGCTTTGGGGAAAATGTTTGAAGCAACTGGGGATCGATCCACTCATGCTCGCAAGTCATACGGGCCACGCATAACTAAAAGCGTTTTTTAGCGAGGTATCAATACATGGAAATAGTGGTATGTCCCAGCTTGCGGATTGTTACCGCTTGGGCCGGCTTGATAGCAAGCTGAATGCTTTCCATCAAGAGAGCGTGAATTATCACCTTCTGAAGATGCTGCATTTGAAATGGCGCGTGCATTGTTGTAAGTGCCAGTGAACAGAGCTGTAACTTCGTATGAGTCCGAGCTATCAATAGCAATATCACTACTGCTTCCTTGTGTGTATAGCTTTTCAGAAAGAACACGGCATATATCTTCCCGAAGGTAAGGTAAGACCATTATTAACTCTTCAGAAGCCGATGTGCCGTCAACAGCGCAATTGATCGAGCCTGTGCCGACCTTTGCTATACAACTGTCGCCTGTGAAAAAAAGAGCTTGATAGTTGGCCAACGCTGATTGGTTCGTATCAAGCCAGTCTTCGGGTATATCTAGAGGTTGAAGATTGCCGCCATTCGGGTGAAAGACATGGCATGAAAAATCATCGGGCGCATAGGCGTTGTGGTAATCGTCATCTGTGTCATACCAGCTTCCATCGTTATCGCTATCGGCCGCAAAAGATATTTGCGTGTCCCGACAGCTATTAACAAGACGGAGCCGGCTTACAACTTGCTCAAGATTGGTTGCATATTGCGTAATTTGAGCCGCGTGAAGGCTGGCCGCTTCATCACTGACACTTTTACCGCTTGAGCGTGAGCTCTGAGTAACGGCATAGCTCAATACTGCAAAAAGTGCTACAGCTAATAGAATCAGAAATAAAACATTTCCTCGTGACATAAGTATACTCTAGCATAAAAATACGTTATCTAAATACTTAGTTTATTCTAATGTGTTTGGCTATTTTTAGTGCCGGAAATGGCGCATGCCGGTAAAGACCATGGCAAGGCCACGTTCATTTGCAGCTTCTATGACCTCATCATCACGTACAGAGCCACCGGGTTGTATAACCGCTGTTACGCCCGCATCGGCAGCGGCAATCAGTCCGTCTGCGAAGGGGAAGAAAGCATCGGATGCAACAACCGAGCCTTTGAGGAGGTCGGGGATTTCTTCACCTGTTTTTGCCGCAATTTCCTGAGCAGCAAATTGTGCTTTGCTTACGGCAATCTTGGCAGAGTCTATACGGCTCATTTGGCCTGCGCCGATACCGACTGTCGCTTCATCTTTGGCGTAAATAATAGCGTTGGATTTAACGTGTTTTGCAACCTTGAAGGCAAAGAGCATATCACGCAGTTCTTCCTCAGTCGGTACACGGTCGGTGACGACATCCATATCTTTGCTTTGTAAAACGCCGTTATCAGCATCTTGTAGTAAAAAGCCTCCTGCTATGCTCTTTATAACTTTGCGCTTTTGCGCAGGATCGGCAAGCTCTCCTGTGGTCAGGACGCGCAGGTTCTTCTTAGCTGATAAAATATTGAGCGCTTCGGCCTCAACAGATGGGGCGATAATCACTTCGCAGAAAAGCTCGGTAATTGCCTTTGCAGTTTTACGGTCAAGAGCCTGGTTGAGCGCGATAATGCCGCCAAAGGCGCTGACCGGATCACAGGCCAATGCGCGTTGATATGCGTCTAAGACAGTTTCACCATAAGCAACACCACATGGATTCGCGTGCTTAATGATCGTAACGGCAGGCTTGTTTTTGTCCATTTCAGAGATAAGTTCGAACGCGGCATCTGTGTCATTGATATTGTTATAGCTTAAGGCTTTACCTTGAAGCTGCGAGGCTGATAAGACGCCGGGACGACGGCTGTCGTCTTCGTAAAGAGCTGCTTCTTGATGTGGGTTCTCGCCATAGCGGAGCACTTCTTTAAGGCGGCCATAAACAGAGGTGCGAACGGGAAAGTGGTCGTCAATTTGATAGGCAAACCAACTGGCGATAGCCGAGTCGTAGGCTGCGGTACGGGCAAAGGCCGTCTCGGCCAGTTTACGGCGTAAGATATGCGGGACTTCGCCTTTGTATTTTTTCATTTCTTCCAGCACGATTTCATAATCTTGCTTAGCCGTCACCACGGTGACATGAGCATGGTTCTTAGCCGCTGCTCGAATTAATGCAGGGCCGCCGATATCAATATTTTCAATGCAGGTGTCAAATTCTGCGCCGGCTTTGACTGTCTCGGTAAATGGATATAAATTGACCACAACCATATCAATCATAGG
>CAXGMH010000081.1:0-6458 GCA_964010795.1 uncultured Alphaproteobacteria bacterium | reverse complement strand
CGCCGGAAACAGGATATGGCTGTAGTCTTTTGCAATGCCGACAATGATGGGTGCGATGTTTTCAGCCAAGTGATGCGATAGGTGGTCACCTTTGGCGACTAAAACTTGACTGATACCGTCAATCGACTTTGCCGCTTCAGCGCAGGAATCTTCATTGCTTCCACTGAGTAGGAGGTGGATATCACCGCCGATCTCTTTTGCTGCAGCGATTGTGCTCAGAGATGCGGGGGCTATGTTTTTTTCGTCATGTTCTGCAATAACTAAAATACTCATGATGTATCCCCCTTATATAACTTTTGCGTCATTTTTAAGTTTGTCGATCAGCTCATCAACACTGGCGACTTTTGCGCCACCTTTACGTGGCTCAGGCTCACGAACCTTGACGACTTTAAGGCGTGGCTCAAAGCTTACGCCAAGATCATCTGCACTCATTGTGTCGAGCTGCTTTTTCTTCGCTTTCATAATATTGGGAAGAGAGGCATAGCGCGGCTCATTAAGTCTTAAATCCGTTGTGATAATTGCAGGCAGCTTCAGGGAAAGCGTTTCCAGCCCTCCATCAATTTCACGCGTGACGTGGGCTGTGCCGTCGTCTTTTAGCTCAAGTTTTGAGGCAAATGTCCCTTGCCCCCAGCCAAGAAGAGCCGCCAGCATTTGTCCTGTCTGGTTGCTATCATCATCAATAGACTGCTTGCCCATAATGACGAGGTCAGGCTTTTCTTTCTCAACCAGTGCTTTCAGTGCTTTGGCAACGGCCAGTGGCTCAACGCCGCCAAGATCTGTCGGCAGGTCAGTCTGTACCAAAATACCGCGATCCGCACCGATTGCCATGGCTGTGCGAAGGGTGTCTTGTGCCTTATCAGTGCCGATTGTAACGACGATAATTTCTGTCGCTTTGCCCGATTCTTTCAAGCGAACAGCCTCTTCAACGGCAATTTCGTCAAAGGGGTTCATGCTCATTTTTACGTTGTTAAGATCAACACCGCTGCCGTCGGATTTCACACGGACTTTTACATTATAATCAATGCATCGTTTGACGGGGACCAGAATTTTCATATCGTTATTCTCCACTTTGTGATGTCACAATTGCGGCAATAAATAATACCAGCGCAAGGCCTTGTAAAAAGACCCGCAAACGCATTAAACGATTGCCGTGTTTTTCATTGAACTCACCGCCTCTTGCAAAAGCAAACAGGCCGATGATTAAAGCGCCGAGTGTGGCGAGCATTGCTGCGATTAGAAGACCAAAGAAAAAATTGCTCATATTTATAAATGTATCCTAAATCGTTAAAAAATCACCTAAAATTTTATCTTATTTTATGCTGCGTTGCGATACCAATGGTAACGGCTTCTGTGATTTTTAATGCTGATCTGCTGTGTGTTGCCTTGTTAATGCCTGCATAAGGACATGCACACGTAAGGCACTGGAAAGGTTTGTCTCTCCGGTATCGGTTAATTGCTCTTCGATATCGGCAATATATTGATTGACCGGAGCGCCATTGTCCTTTGCCAGCAATTTTAGTTGCGCCCAGAATAAGGGTTCGAGGGACACACTGGTCTGGTGTCCCGCGATGCTTACTGATCTTTTGATGACGGGCATTGTCTAAACGCTATGCTTTTGGCTTAATCATCTCTTCGGGCTTGATCCACTCATCAAATTGCTCTGCGGTAAGCAATTCAAGTGCGACGCCGGCTTGTTTGAGGGACGTGCCGTCCTGATATGCCTTTTTGGCGATTTTTGCTGCGTTGTCATATCCGATATGAGGGTTGAGTGCAGTGACCAACATCAGGCTTTCATATAAAAGCGTTTCAATGCGCTCGCGATTAGCTTCAATACCCACAACACAATTATCCGTGAAGGAGATAGAGGCGTCAGCGATCAAACGAATAGAGGTCAATACATTATAGATCATCATGGGCTTGAAAACATTCAGCTCAAAATGACCATTTGATCCACCAACCGAAACGGCCGTGTGATTGCCCATAACTTGTGCGCATACTTGGGTGATTGCCTCGCATTGTGTCGGGTTCACCTTGCCCGGCATAATAGAAGAGCCCGGCTCATTCGCGGGCAGGGTCAGCTCTCCGATACCGCAGCGAGGGCCTGAGCCGAGCAGACGGATATCATTAGCGATCTTCATCAATGAACAGGCAATGGTGTTAAGGGCACCGGACAGCTCGACCAGAGCGTCATGCGCAGCCAAAGCCTCGAATTTATTTTCAGCCGTTACAAAATTCAGCCCCGTGACAGCGCTTACGTGCTCTGCGAATTTTTCTGCAAAGCCGATCTTTGAGTTGATACCAGTTCCAACGGCTGTACCGCCTTGAGCCAGCTGCATAATGCGGGGCAGGGTGGTCTTTACGCGTTCAATCGCGTATTCAACCTGTTTCGCATAGCCTGAAAACTCCTGACCTAAGGTTAGCGGAGTTGCATCTTGCATATGTGTGCGACCGATTTTAACGATGTCTGCAAATTCCTTTGCTTTTGCATCAAGCGCTTTATGAAGGTGCTCAAGCGCAGGAATTAACTCATGATGGACCTGTTCGCCAGCTGCAATATGCATAGCCGAGGGGAATGTGTCGTTTGAGCTTTGCCCCATATTAACGTGGTCATTCGGATGAACGGGCGTTTTCGAGCCGATCTCTCCGCCAAGAATTTCAATAGCGCGGTTGGCGATGACTTCATTGGCATTCATGTTTGACTGTGTGCCTGACCCTGTTTGAAAGACGACAAGGGGGAAATGCTCCATAAGCTGGCCGCCGATGACTTCTTCTGCGGCTTGTATGATCGCTTCTCCTAGGTTCTTGTCTAAAACGCCGAGATCAATATTTGAAAGGGCCGAAGCTTTTTTTTGAATACCGAGGGCGCGAATAAGCGGCTCCGGTTGTTTGATCCCGCCAATTTTAAAGTTTTGCAAAGATCTTTGCGTTTGCGCACCCCAATATTTATTGCTCGGTACGTCAATCTCGCCAATGGAATCGCTTTCAACTCTTGTATTTTGCTCGCTCATAAGTGCTGTCCTTTCAGTGATTTGAACAGTATAGCGATATTTTTTTGCAGTAAAAGATCAAATCCAATCTAGTTTTAAACTTCTCTTAACTTCACATAAGTATAATCGGCTTTAGTGAGATAAACGAGCGAGGAATAAAAGGGGTTTTATCATGAGTAACGGTTTGGAAGTACAACAATTGCCAGATGCGCCACAGGCGCCAGCACCAGCTCAGGTGCAAACACTTCAAGGAGAAATGGCTCATAATGATAATGAAAGCCCGGCAGAAGCGATGCAAAAGAGCTTTTACCGTCTGCGACAAGAGGAATTAGAAGCTCTTAAAGAGAAGCGTAAGGCTGCAATGCTTGCTGGGGACTTTAATCATTATCATGATTTATCACAAAGCTTTGCAACTGCGGGGCTGGCAGCTGTTGCTACAGTAGGGCTGGGTATTGGGATTGGGTTAATGATATCAATTCCAATTGCGCCTGTAATTATGGCCGGATTAGCCGCTGCAGCATTGGGCTTTGTTGGGAATATCATATCGCAATACGCTAAAATGCGTTCAGAGAAGAAGGCAAATCTGACAGAGGCTGTAACGAGACGAAGTGAGCGCTTGCAAATGCAAGAGGGTGAACAGCGTTCTTTAGTTCACTATGCCTTATATGGTGATCCTAACTCTAAAGATCCAATCAAAAGGCTGACTTTAGAAGAGTTGCAGGAAAAAATAAAAGAATATACGAATGGAATAGACGAAGCACGCAGAGCTGCGGCTGATGAGGGACGTTCACTTTCTCCCGAAGAAGATGAAAACATCAGGCTTAAAGAGGCTCATCTCAGTAAAATGAGAATTGAGAGCAAGGCGCGTGAGGCTCAGTATGAACAGGCCGATGCGGCTTGGGCTGAAATCGAGGAGCAGCAAGATAAAGCAATTGGTGAAGTAGAATCTGAAATTCTGGCACAGCGCCGTGAGGGGTTATCTCAAGCCGTTGACGCCCATTCAAATGCTAAAGAGGCAAGAGTGGAAAAGGGCGGAGTATTAGCCAATTTATTTACTCCTGTCGCGGCCATGGGCTCAGCTATTAAGTCGGCTGTTCTGGGCGTTGTAAAAAGTGTTAAAGGAGCACCGAATGTTTTGAAAACAATTCAAAGTAAAATTGAAACGTACCAACGAAATCTTGCGGAACAACGTGACGAGAAACAAGCGCAACAAAAAGCAGAGCAGGGGCGTCAAAGACGAATGGCACAAGTCGCCCCACAGCCCGGCGCATAAAAAAAACTGGGCTATAGGTGTCTAAAAAGAATCACCTTAAGCTCTTTATTATGAGTGAGATTTCTTATGATCTGGTAGAGATGGACGGGGTTTTGATGCTGACGATTTTTCGTCGACAGCCAGACCCCGTTCAGCCTGCCTTTTATTATTACCCTGATGAGAAGCGTATCGTGCTTGAGCGACAAGCAAATGAAAAGCACTCAATCCAGCTGACCGAGCAGGCGGCCATTGACCGCTTTAATTCCGAAGAAAGCATTATGGTTGTCGAAGTTGACCGCGATAATGACGAGAATATGCTCAGCTACGATCTTGTTATTCAAAAGATTGTCGAGTGATAGACGATACTTTTGTTTTTTCAAAAACAGTACAGCACCGAATTAAAACAAAACCCGGATAAACCGGGTCTTTTTTTGAAATGGCGGAGATGTCAAGGATTGATCAAAAACAGGCGTGCCTTCTGTTTTGCCCCTGCGGGCGGCTCGCTGTACTCGCCGTCCAAAATGCTGGTCGCATTTTGTCGAACCCTCTGCTCGGGTCCAAATTCCGCATCACTATTTCGCTATAGCGATCAAGCCGTCGGCTGATCGCGACAGCGAATGGCGGAGCAGAGCGACCTATTTTCAACTAGACTCCGTTTTTCCGGGGCGTTGAAAATAAAGGCCTTTTTGCTTCTAGTTTAATTTTAGGTCGCCATGTAAGGCATTGCAAGGATTCGAACTCTAAGTAGAGTGATTATCCTGATTAGGAATAAAACTCAACCAAAAATCCTCAGCATAAAGTTTATAAGAAGAAATTACGCAGCCAGAGATGTTACCGGCATTCAAGAAGATGTGCTCCATAGGATCAACGGCCTCTCGAAGCAATTGAATGAGTTCCTTTTCGTCACCCCATTTTACTTTATTATCAAGCTTAGGGGTTTGTGCATTATGCGCTAGAAAATCTTTACGATAAATGAGGAGTGATTTAACAAGATTATTATGGCCTTTTAGAAACCCGTGTATTTTTTCAAGCTGATCTTTTAAAAGCTGAAATCTGTAATCGAATGTGCCTTCGGCTTGTTTGTAATTCTCTCTTAATCGCGAAACATTGTCCTCATTTTTAATATATTCACTGATGTTATTAAGGGCTGAAACTCTGTTATCTTTATCTTCGGTAAGTATTCTGGCTAAAGCAATCATAATCTCATTATGGAGACTTTTCTGAATTACAACCCATGCTTTGCCCGCGTATGTATTCAAGAGATTTTTTTGAACGTCTTCAGTGCGAGCAGCTTTAAGGATTTCAAAGTTCGCATAAATCCAAGATGTTTCTTTGGATATTTTGTCTGCAATTTTCAGCACTCTCTCATGCTCAGAGGTTTTGCGCTTATTCCTACGGTCTTGATAAGCAACCCTAGCTTTTCCTTTGTCTGTTTCAGGTAAACAATCCATTATCTTCTTGGAAAGTGCTTTAAAGCCTTATCAAGTGAATTCAAGTCTTCGGCAGGAAATGGCTCAAAATTTGGGAATGAGCGTGCCTCATCTTCGGAAATAAAATTAATGGCTTCAATGCCATCATTTCTCCAAAATAAGATCACTGATCTATCGTCTATAACTTCCGTGATATACGATAAGTTCTCTGGCTTGTGTGTTTCTTTGATCTTGGCGACATACTCATTGTCAAAACGTGGAATAATTCCTATTGGAGACGCGTAAGCATCGCCGTCAACAATTTCACTAACATAATAAACTACTATATTGCCATATTCTTCAGCACCGGATGGTGAAGTGAATGACGCGGTTAATAAAGCAAAAAGCGTTAAAATTTTTTTGATCATATTTAAACTTTCCAAGGCTTTGAACAATAATCACACTAGCATCGCTATGAAAGAAAAGCCAATGTTTCTCCAATTCTCTATACAAATTTCAAAAATTTTCATTTTGGTAGGACTCGGCTAAGCAAGGCCGGATAAGGATAAATTCCTAATTTGACATTATTTTAGGGGGGCTCAGGAAAGTCTTTATAGGTAAGGATTACAGCATATCGGTCTGCGCGTAAGTGATTATCAAAATCTCTAAGGGGGCTTGGAAGTTGCTGTTTTGAGGTTTTTCAATCGCTTATAACGCATTGAAATTATTGTATAATTTAATTTATATGCAAGGTTATGGCGGAGATGTCAAGGATTGATCAAAAACAGGCGTGCCTTCTGTTTTGCCCCT
>CAXGMH010000080.1:0-6569 GCA_964010795.1 uncultured Alphaproteobacteria bacterium | reverse complement strand
TTTATTAAAACCGTAACCGGCAAATTTTGCGTTTTGTTCAAAAATCTCTTCGGCCTTCTCGGCCGGAACGTCATGATGCTTTTTTGCACCATCGATGAACTTAACCCGCTCCTCGTCCATCGCCTCCTTGATCTTCTTCCCCATAGCACGGCGGAGCAAATCCGCTTGCCCCAAAGAGTAACCAGCCAAAAGCTGTGCTGCTTGCATGACCTGTTCCTGATAGATCATAATACCGAAAGTCTCTTCCAGAATCGGTTGCAGTACAGGATGCATATAGTCAGGCTCTTCACGCCCTTCCTTGATCGCGATATATTTTGGAATATTATCCATTGGCCCGGGACGATAAAGCGATACGAGGGCGATGATATCCTCAAAGCGCGTCGGCTTCATTTTACGCAGAACATCCTTCATGCCCGAGCTCTCCAACTGGAACACGCCAGTAGACTGTCCTTTTGCAAGCATATCAAAAGTCGGCTTGTCATTAAGCGGTATCTGGAGGATATCAATATCGTGGCCTTGCGCCTGCTTAATGTAGGACAAAGCTTTTTGAATAACGGTCAGTGTTTTTAAGCCCAAAAAATCGAACTTAACCAAGCCGGCCTGCTCGACATATTTCATATTGAACTGTGTCACAGGCATATCCGAACGAGGGTCGCGGTAAAGCGGCACAAGCTTATGCAGCTCTCGATCACCGATAACAAGTCCCGCAGCGTGTGTTGATGCATGGCGATATAACCCCTCAAGCTTCAGGGCATATTTAATCAATGTCTGAGACGTCTCTTCCCGATCCACCTCGTTGCGCAAATCTTTGTCCTGATCCAGTGCCTCTTGCAAGGTCACAGGATTGGCGGGATTCGCGGGTATCATTTTCGCAATACGGTCAACCTGACCATAGGGCATCTGAAGAACGCGCCCAACATCCCGTACCACGGCACGAGCCTGTAACTTACCAAAGGTGATAATCTGTGCCACGCGGTCATAGCCGTATTTATTCTGCACATAGGTGATAACCTCATCACGGCGGTCCTGACAAAAATCCACGTCAAAGTCAGGCATAGAAACACGTTCAGGGTTCAGGAAACGTTCAAAGAGAAGATTAAAACGAAGCGGGTCAAGGTCTGTGATCTTCAGTGCCCAAGCCACGACCGATCCGGCACCCGAACCACGCCCCGGCCCTACAGGAATATCTTGTTCCTTAGCGTATTTGATAAAGTCCGATACGATCAAGAAATAGCCCGGAAACCCCATTTGCCTGATAATATCAAGCTCAAATTCAAGCCTCTCCCAATATGGTTTTTGCACCTCTTCATCTTTGCCGTCTTCGACAAAGTTTTCCAAGCGCCAGCGCAGACCGTCCTGAGATTGAGCCTCAAGCTCAGAGAACTCATCACGCCCGCCTTTTGTGTCAAAGGGGGGCAAAATAGGGTCAATAGAACTCAAAAGAAAAGCACAGCGTTTCGCAATCACCTGCGTATTTGCAATTGCTTCAGGCACGTCTTCGAACAAAGAAGCCATCTCTTGCGAGGATTTGAAATAATGCTGAGGCGTCACTTTACGACGATCCTCCTCTGTCACATATCGCCCACCTGCAATACAAAGTAGGGCATCATGTGCAGGGTGCATTGACTTCTCACCAAAATAGCAGTCATTCGTTGCCACAAGGGGGACATCATGTTTATAGGCCAAGTCAAAAAGCGGCACTTCAATGCGGTCTTGCTCCACCAGCTCATGGCGCTGTAACTCAAGATAGAGCCTGTCACCGAAAATTTTCTTGAGCTGTTTCAGGCTTTGTTCCGCTTCTTTCGCTTGATTGTGCAAGAGATACTGGTTCACAGGGCCGGCCGTACCGCCACTAAGACAGATCAAACCTTCGCTTACCTTGGGCAACATATCCCAAGATGCTTGTGGTTCAGCATGACCGCCCTCTTTATCAAGATAAGCCGCAGATATAAGTGCAGAGAGATTCTGATAGCCCTGCTCATTTTGTACCAATAGCACAAGCTGGTGCCGCTCCAAGCCAAAGCTCACTTGACAGCCAATAATTGGCTGAACACCTGACTTTCTTGCCGCCAGTGCAAATTCAAGCGCACCAAAGAGATTATTACTGTCCGTTACCGCAACTGCGGGCATTTGATGCGATTGCGCCAAACCTATAAGTTCGGGAATACGAATAGCCCCCTCAGCCAGTGAATAGGCGGAATGTGTGTGAAGATGGATAAACGGCTCAGGCATATTCTCAATCTTGAGCAAACAGCGTATATATTCAAGCTTTGTTTAGTTTTAAGTCACAAGAAGACGTGGACGAGTATTAATCTACTTCGGATAAATGCCCGCGCATCATTTCAAGCTTACGGTCCATCTTGTCAGCCAAGGCAGGGTTATGCGTTGCGATCAAGGCTGATGCCCCCTCTTCGCGGACAAGGTCAAGCATCAATGCAAAAACGCGTGAAGCCGTTGCTTCATCCAGATTTCCCGTCGGTTCATCCGCCAATAACAGCTTTGGTTTATTAGCAAGAGCGCGTGCTATTGCGACCCGTTGTTGCTCCCCGCCCGACAGTCGACCCGGTCGATGATGCATCCGCTCAGCAAGCCCCATGCGCTCCAAAAGCGAGGTCGCACGCTGCTTGGCACTCTCTCTGCTCTGCCCCGCAATGATGAGCGGCATCATCACATTTTCAAGCGCGTCAAAATCAGGAAGCAAATAATGGAATTGATAAACAAATCCGATTGCCGTGCGTCGCAATTTTGTTTGCGCAGGAATAGAAAGTGTATTCGCGGCTTCGTCGCCCAGCATAATGAGTCCCTCATCGGCACGGTCGAGAAGACCAGCACAATGAAGAAGCGTGGATTTACCAGTACCGCTTTGGCCAAGCAAAGCAACGATCTCGCCACTTTTTACCTCAAAGGATACGCCGCGCAAAACATCAAGGCGTCGCTCGCCACTTTCATAGGCTTTTTTTAGATCCTGAACCTGTAAGATAACCTTGGAACTATTCATAACGCAAAACCTCCACAGGCTCTAATTGCGCGGCACGCCATGCGGGGTAAAGCGTCGCACCTACAGAAAGCGCCAGCGCCATCAAAATCACTGACACAACTTCGTTCCAGTCAATGACCGCAGGAAGTTGTGAAAGGAAGTAAATCTCGGCAGCAAATAGCTCCGTTCCAGTCAAGCCTTCTAAAACCTGCCTTATCGTCTCAATATTCAAAGCAAAGCTAATACCTAGAACCGCCCCAACAGCAGTGCCCGCAAAACCGATCAGAGATCCCGTCGTCATGAATATCTTAATCATAGAGGAGCGTGATGCGCCCATGGAACGGAGAATAGCAATGTCGCGCCGCTTATCTTTTACCAACATAATCATAGAGGAAATAATGTTAAACGCAGCCACCAATATAATTAAAGTCAGGATCAGGAACATCACATTGCGCTCGACCTGTAGCGCGTTATAAAAACTTGAATTACGCATCTGCCAATCCAATATCCGACTATTATCTGGCAGCACAGAAGATAGTGCAGCGCGTGTCTGGTCGAGTTTATGCGGATTATCTATGGTTACATCAATGCTTTCGACCATATTCCCCATTTGAAAGAACAATTGAGCCTCACTGAGTGGAATAAAAACATAACCGCGGTTATATTCATACATCCCCACATCAAAAACCACTTCTACGCGAAACTGTCTTGAGCGTGGAATAGCACCAAACGGGCCAGCCTTAACCTCGGGGCTGAGCAGCACAAGCGTATCCCCCGTTGTCACACTTAACTCACGGGCAAGCGCCTGACCAATCGCCACTTTATTTCCGGACATTTTATCCAAACGCCCCAATAAAACACCATCACGCAGTGCGTCTTTCCTAAGCATATCAGCAGGGCGTAAGCCGCGCACCATGACACCTGTGGCCTTACCCTCTAGGGAAATAAGCGCCTGTCGCTCAATCATAGGCATTGCAGATGTGACACTTGGAAGCGCCTCAATACGGTTCAAAACAGGATCAATCTGGGTCAATCCACCTTCGGACGAATAAACAGAATAATGTCCATTCAGACCAATAATCCTACTTAAGAGCTCTTCGCGGAAGCCGTTCATCACAGCCATAACAATAATCAAAGTCGCAACACCGATCATAATCCCCAGAAAAGAGAATCCAGCGATAACAGACACAAAACTTTCCTGTTTCTTCGCTCGCAGATAGCGCCAAGCCAATAACCGCTCAAAACCACTTAACATAAAATTTGCACTTCTATCGTTTTTTCTTTATGAAATTGAAACTAGGAGACTATACATGAAAATCGTTATTCACAACCACTATAATAACAATTCCTACGCATTAGGATGCCACAAAGATCCGCTTGGAATGACTATTGTAAACGAGTGCGATGTCAGCATCACAAAGGACGGGCTCGTCTTTATCTTATTGGATAAAGCATTAAGTCTTCCTCAAAAGATTGTTATGCTGAATCATATTCAGCAGCGCTTACAAGACGAACTGGGGCAAAGCGCGACACTTGTGACAAGCGGCGCGTCCGATTGCATTGTCCCACATGAATTATGCCCGTTCTTCAAAGAGGCAAAAGAAGCCATCCCCACCACAAAAACAGTCTGGGTTGACTTCGACCAGCACAGTGCAAATAAGCTTATGGCATCAAAAGATAACTTTACAGTCGACGCCTTTGTCACCAATATTTACGAGCAAGAAGAGATCGCGGATGCCATAAAAAAACTCGCCGAAATCACTGACGATGACGCAGAAAATATCGAAGAGACTTATTTTGACCTACAAGAACAACTCGAGGAAATCCGGGAGGATGCTTACACAAAAGCCCGTTTAACCCCGCCTATCGCCGAGCCAAAATAAATATCAATAAGACTTCCCGATAAGAACCTTCTCGCCATCATTCTCGAACGGCAGACACCTCGCAGAGAGAGCATGAACGTTTTCGAGCTTTGTATAAGCATCTCCCTTGGCCAGAGAGTAATCCATACGAACAAAACCCATATGCCCTTTATCAAAGACTTCGCGCGCCTCTTCGACTGATGATACGTCAAGAATACGATCCATCATCTCTTTGCGTTTACCCTCAAGAAGAGAGCTTTGCATCTCAGCCAGTAACGAAGCAATATTAGAAACAAAAGCATCGCGTGTCTCGGACACTTTCTCTTTCGGGCCCTTGTGACGCATAACATAAGTTAACATTCCCTCTTCCATCTCACGCGGGCCGATCTCAACACGCACAGGCGTGCCGCGTTTGATATTGCCCCACATTTTATCAGGAATACGCGCATCAGAACTATCAAGCTTAACCCGAACCCCCTGCTCTATCAGTCGCATCTCAAGCTCAAGACAATATGTCAGGAGGTCAGCTTTCTGGCTTTCATCCTTAATAATCGGAACAATCACAACCTGTTCAGGCGCAATACTAGGCGGAAGTATAAGTCCATCATCATCGCCATGCACCATAACAAGACCGCCAATTGTTCGTGTAGACATTCCCCAAGACGTTGTATGTGCGTAATGCTCTTTACCATCACGATCCTGATAGGTGATATTGCAAGACTTGGAGAATGTCTGGCCAAGATCATGGCTTGTTGCATATTGCACAGCCTTACCATCTTGCATCATCGCCTCAATCGTGTATGTCGCGATCGCACCAGGGAAACGCTCTTCCGGTGTTTTCTCCCCTTTTATCACAGGAACACCAAGAACATTTTCTGCGACATCAGCATAAACATCGAGCATCCGCAAAGCATCCGCACGGCTTTCAACCGCACTGGCAAAGGCGTTATGTCCTTCCTGCCACAAAAACTCAGACGTACGAAGGAAAACACGCGGACGCATTTCCCACCGCATCACATTTGCCCATTGATTAAGTTTCATCGGCAAATCACGATAGGACTGAATCCACTTTGCCATGGACTCACCAATGATCGTCTCAGAAGTCGGACGAATAACATAAGGTTCTTGCAGCTCTCCTGAAGGTTTCAAACCGCCTTTTTCCTTATCCTGTTCAAGGCGGTGATGTGTTACAACCGCGCACTCCTTGGCAAAACCGTCGATATGCTCGGCTTCACGAGAAATATAGCTGAGAGGGATAAGAAGCGGAAAGTAAGCGTTACGGACGCCTTCACGTTTTATACGCGCATCCAGCTCTTGCTGCACACGCTCCCACAAAGCATAGCCATGCGGCTTGATTATCATACATCCGCGCACAGCCGAGTTCTCAGCCATATCCGCCGCCTTAACCACCTCCTGATACCATTCAGGAAAATTCTCTTCTCTGGTAGGGGTAATTGCTGTTTTTTGTCCTTTGGCCATTATTCTTGCCCTTCTTCTAATTTATTCTCACAATATGTTTTAAGCGATTGCGTTATACGCTTGCCATTATAAAAGACATCGCCCGTTTTTATATCAACTGATATATTCCCTAAATCACCCGTCATTTCTATACCTTGCGGCACATCCTGATTTATGTAACGCGCAATATCAAGCGTTAACGGAAACTCAATACGTTCGGGCAGGTCAATACTCCCTTGATTAAGGTCAGCCGGCGCAACAGGCTCTCCTCT
>CAXGMH010000079.1:0-6882 GCA_964010795.1 uncultured Alphaproteobacteria bacterium | reverse complement strand
GCGGGGAGATAGTCTCCTCGACCTTGGGCAGACGCAGATAGCCATCGACTCTCTTTTCTTTGAGTTGCGCCGTTCAGAGGCAATAACGCCCGCTGAGAATGAGCGGCTGGTAATTGACGAGGAAACTTATTTGATCCAGGCAGAGCCGCGTATTGAAGATGTCAGCTCTTTGGTCTGGGTTTTGGATACACGCAAAATATGAGACTGGACGCAAAAACCATCGGCGATATTCGCCGCAATCTTCGTAAGGAGACTGAGTTTATTAGCCGCACCGCCACAAAAGCGACCAAGGAAGCCACGAACGGTCTAAAGGCCGGACTTCGTAACGATATTGTTTCTGCTGGTTTTGGAGTGCGCCTGTCCCGTACATGGCGTTCTAAAATTTATGATGATAACGGTGTCGATGTTAAAGGCTTTGTGTATTCGCGCGCGCCACAAATCATTGAGTCCTTTGACCAAGGCACGGTTATTCGGGCGACCAATGGACGTTATTTGGCCATTCCAACCGAAAACGCGCCAAAAAGGATCAACCGCCGGAAGCCAACACCGGATTTGTATGTGGAACATAAAGGCGATTTGCGATTTGTTCGCTCCCGAAATAACACCGCTTTTCTTGTGGCGGACGACCGCCGTGCTTCTTACAGCCGTAAAACAGGTGAATTCAGAGGTTTCCGCAAGGCCAGCAAACGCGCTCTAAAAACAGGCCGAGGATTAACCACGGTCGTGATGTTTATACTCGTGCCTACCGCGAAAATGCCGAAAAAGCTCGATGTACAAAAAATTGCTGACCAATGGGGCATCAAACATATTGATCTGCTGGTGAGTAAATACCGATGACAAGCACGACCGAAACAATTTTACAGGCTTTTGCCACGCTGGTTGATAACGCTGTGAGTGCAAAATTTGAGCGCAATGCATCGGTGCCGGAGAAAATACCGGCTGAAGGTTTGGTGGTTTTGCGTGATGGCAATCCTGGGCTACCAGACGAGGCTCTGGGTGGTTTTGATAACGCCTATTATGAACATGAGGTGGAGATTGAGATTTATGTCGCAGACGGAGCGCAGAATACGCGCGATGGTCTTTTTGACGATATTGTCACCGCTATCGGCGCCGCACTGGAATCTGATCCAGATTTAGGCGGCCTCATTTTTGGAATGAGCTATGCGCGCCCAGATGTGGCGGTTGAGATTGTGCCTGGATCCCACGCCATAAAGTCCGGTGTGCTAACTTTGACCTTAGATTACGAAACACCAACACCACTATCATGAATCTTTTTTGGTTTTTCTTACTATTGAGCGTGCATCCTTGTTAATGGGTCTCGCTTTATTTTCGGCTAACTTAGCCATGGGGGATTGGACGTTATGAGATTTAGTATTGATCTGCTCTTTCAACTTTCTTTCTTTAAGGCTCATTTTTCTGTTCTTCAACTCATCACGAGTAAACAAATAGAGCTGAGCAAGCTCCTTATCACTTAATTTTTTGACGTTTATATCCATTACCCAAATGCCTCTTAGTAAATGCTGGACTTAATTGTCTGACTAAAAAATTTGGAACGCAAGTTCTGATTCCTGAAACCCGCCGTTTGGCGGGTTTTTTTATTTCAACCCTCAAAAAAGGAGAAAACCCATGGCGCGTGCATATGGCTCGAACGCCTCGCTGCTCCTAAAGCGTGAAAGCGCCTACGGTCAGCAGGCATCTGGAAACTACTATCAAATGCCCTTCAACAGCTCAGAGCTGGGCAGTGAACAAGGATTGATTGAGGATGCTGTTCTCGGTTATGGCCGTGATCCGCTACAACCTCTACAGGATGTCATCAATGATGACGGCGATATCGTTGTTCCTGTGGATCCGCGCTATCTGGGTTTTTGGCTGACTGGATTGTTTGGGGACCCCACCTCCGGCGATGTAGCTGCGACTGGCTTTATCGATTTTTCCGATATCCCGTCTGAAAACGACACCATCACTTTGAATGGCACCGAATTCACGTTTGTAAGTGGTTCGCCTGCTGGTGATGAAATCGAAATCGGCGGCACGGCAATTCAAACTGTCGATAATGCAGTTTCACAGTTGAATTTGTCATCTGACAACAATGTAAACGTGGCCACTTACAGCCGCCCGACCGGAACATCGCGTATTCTGGTGACCTACGATACGGCTGGCACCGTTGGTAATGCGTTCACATTGGCTGAGAATTGTTCGGTCGCAACGCTGAGCGATGAAACGCTTGAAGGCGGTGGTACCGAGCATGAGTTTGTGTCCGGCAATGACACGCTGCCCAGCTATTCCATTCAGGTTGGCATGCCGAAAGTCCCTGCATATTTTATGCACACAGGCGTTGTGATGAATTCCATCGCCTTTGACTTTCAGCGTTCCGGTGCTGCGGCAGCAACCATCAATGCGATTGCACAGGCTGAAAAACGCTATAACGCTACTCAAGGCGGTACAGCCCAGACGCTGACATTTAAACGGATCAGCCAATTCCAAGGCGCAATCAAATCTGGCGGCGTGCCGATTGGAAACCTGACCGCAGGCTCTGTGAGCTATAACAACAATCTGGAGCGGATTGAAACGATCCGTGATGACGGATTGATTGACGGCGCAGATCCGACCATTGCAGCACTGACCGGAAGCATTGAGGTGCGCTTTGCCGACACCACCTTGATTGACTTGGCTTCGGCGGGAACGCCTGTGGATCTGGAGTTTTCTTACACCCTCACACCAGCATTGCGTCTGCAGCTCCTAGCCCATGAGGTTTATTTGCCGAAGCCGAAGCTGGCTGTGGACGGTCCTGGCGGTGTTCAAGCCAGCTTTGATTTTCAAGGCGCATTCAACACAGCTGAAGGCAAAATGCTGACCGTGAAGCTCCTGAATGATCTGGATGGGAGTCAGTACCTATGATCACACTAAAACAACCCACCCAGCCCTATACGATTGAGGTCGCCAAAGGCTTTAAAGTCACTGTAAAACCGCTGACAACGCTCAGCTATTCCGTAGCCACCATGACCGCGCAGAAGAAGCTCGCGGATCTGGAGAAAGGTTTGCGGGATGTTGAGGAGTCCGGCTTTACCGTTGAGCAGCCTGTGGATTTGAAAAACCCGCAAGAGCGCAATGCTCTGTTTCTTGATTGTCTGATCAAGGATTTGGCTGTGACACACATCGTGGGCTGGGATGGTGTCTTGGATGAAGAAAAGAACGCGCCCGCGGATCCCACGCCGGAGAATATCCGTAAGGTGATGGATGTGTCGGAATTTGCCGAACCCTTCTTCCAGCTTTTCACCCATTATGTGTTTTTGCTGAGTGAAGCTAAAGAGCGGATCCGCAAGCTGTCTGAGTGGCATTTCAAGAAAAGTGGTGGCCCGTCTTACTGTGCGACCTGTAAAGAACAGGATTTGCCATGCGCTTTTGAAAATCTCTGCCCGTACCAAAAATATGCACCGCGTCTGGTGCAGGAACAACAAGCTTGGGAAATTTTGGAGGGCTGCACATCGCAGCTTCGCCTCTCCCCCGCTGGCCGTGTGGTCGGCATCGATATGAATGCAGCTTTGGAAATTGCCAAAGCGAGAAACTTCGATCTGGAAATAGTAGCAGAGCTTTTAAAAGAAGGTGAAGCCGGAATTCTGGATGCGATAACGCAGGAAGAAACCCCAAATAATGGCTGAACGCAGGTCAAACTATGTCATCGCCCTAAAGGTCGATGGCAGCGTCAGGGTCACGCGTGAGTTTGACAAGGTTGGCGATAAAGGCGAAAAGAATTTTAAGAAGATCCGCAAGTCAGCCGGTCGTACTAATCAAGCGCTGGCTGGAATGGCGCGGAATGTTACTTCGACACTTGTTCCGGCATTTGCGGCGGCGGCCTCTGCCAGCTCGATCTTCCGCAATATTCAAACCTTTGAAAAGCTGGATATTCGGCTGCGCTCTCTGACCAGCAGCGCAGAAGACTACGCCAACACGCAGGATTATTTGAAATCCAAAGCCGATGAGCTGAATGTCGGCATTGAAACTCTGTCCGATGGCTATGCACGATTGCTCGTCCTGCAAAACAGCGGGATTTTGAACCGTGAGCAAGTCAATCAGCTTTCTGAAGGTCTTGTAAATGCTGCCGCCCAGCTTGGTGCCAGTGGTGCTGATATCGACCGCGTGCTGTTCGGTCTTTCGCAGGGCTTAAGCTCCGGCACGCTGCGCGCTGAAGAATTGAACCAGGTGGTTGAGCCATTGCCTGGTCTCTTGCAGGAGCTGGACAAAGCGGCTGGCCTGTCCGCTGGTGGTTTCCGCCGCCTTGTGAATTCCGGCGAAGTTACGGCAGAAATGTTCGCCACTACATTGGTGACAGCATTGGAATCCTATGACGGTGCGGCTGCCAAATTGGACGGTACAATCAGCGGATCTTTGGCAAGACTGAATAATGCCTGGGTAGAGCTGGCACGCACGATTGGCGAGAGCGGAATTATTGACTTTCTGGCTGAGCTTACCTCCGGCATGGCAGTCAGCATCGGTGTGGCCTCCAAGGCTGTGACTGGACAAATGGCCTTTGCGGAGGCCACAGGCATCGTTGAGAAAACCGCCTTTATTGCTGGCCGGGGCATTAAAGCTGCTTATTTGGTGGTGCAAACTTCCATTTTAGGTTTGGCTCGCGGTGTGCTGCGGTCACTGGAAACCATTTATGACGGTGCGGTCGGCATTATCAATTTGCTTCCCGGTATTGAGCTGGAAGCCCAGAGAGGCATTACACGTCTTGCTGATGCGGTCGATGCGGCGATTGCCGATAATGCGCGCCAATTAGTCGCCACGTTTGATTTCGGCCCGTCAGAGGAATCTATCAAAGCTCTGAAGGAACAGGAAGAGCGTGTAAAACAGCTCCAGCGTGAAGCTGAAATTGCCCGATCCAAAGCCAATCAAGAACGCGTTCGCCAAGAGCGTGAATCCAAACGAGGCCCGACTAAAGCGGAAAAAGAAGTGATCAAGCAGCTTGAAAAAGAGCGCCAAAAAATTGAACAAGTCACACAGGCACTGAAATTCCGTAATCAGCAGCTGCTCCGCGATGAAAAAACTCAGGAGCTTTACAACCAGCTTCAACGCGCAGGTGTTGAACTGAAAAGCGCCGAGGGGCAGGAGATCCAAAAGCTGGTCGAAGAATATCACCGCTTGCGTGAAGCCAAAGAGGAAGAAGAACGGGTCGAGCAGCGCAAAAAGGAACTGATCGAAGAGATTAAAAAGATCACCGAAGAAAATATCTCCGCTCAGGATAAATACAACGAGCGGATGAAAGAGCTGAATGAGCTTCTGGAAGAAGGTGCAATCAGCCTCGAAGAATTCGAAAAAGCTGGAAAGCAAGCCTATGACGAGCTGGTTGAAGCCAGTGACAAATGGTTTGATGGCGCTGTGCGTGCGCTTGATAAATACGCCGAAGAAGCTACCGATATGGCGGCGAATGTTGAGCGTGTTGTGACCAACGCCATGCAAGGCTTGGAAGATGCGCTGGTCAAAGCCACTACTACTGGAAAATTTGAATTCAAAGAGCTGGTCGACAGCATTTTAGAGGATGTCGCCCGTCTACTTGTCCGCACGCAGATCACCGGGCCGTTGGCGCAAGGTTTAAGCGGCCTGATCAGTAATATTTTCGGTGGCGGTCAAAGTGGCGGTAGTGGTGGCGGCTTTTTTGGAAGCCTCTTTGCCGATGGCGGTGCTTTTAAAGGCGGTCAGCAAATCACGGCCTATGCCAGAGGCGGTATTGTTGGAAAACCCACAATATTTCCCATGGCAAACGGTATGGGCTTGATGGGTGAAGCCGGGCCGGAGGCTGTTTTGCCTCTTACTCGCATGTCATCTGGTCGTCTTGGCGTTGATGCCGCTGGTGGCCGCTCTGGAAATTACTTTGCTGTCAGTGTCGATGCGCGTGGATCCACTAATCCCTCAGCAACTTCTGAAATGGTGAAAAGAGCCGTGGACGAAGCCTTAAGCGCCCGCATCCCCGGCATTATCCAAACCTCTGCCCAGATTGCCCACCGGAAAACGGTCGATAACTGGCAGCGGCGCGGCTCTCGTTTTGAATAGGAACATTCATGGCAGATATAGAATTAAATTGGCCTTTGGATTTGCGTCCACAGGAACAGAGCTTTTACATCCGCACGCTCTCGACCAAATTTGAAAACCCTTTGACGGGTCAAGTACAGGTTTTGGAAAGAGATGCGGCACGCTGGGTTACAAAGCTATCATTGGTGCGTTCCGAACTGGACTCACGCAGGCTTGATGCTCTGCTGGCAGCTTTACGTGGTTCCGTTGGCCATGTGTTCGTACCTGATTTTCGCAGAGGTTCCGCCAAAGGCTCTCTGGCTGGCAATCCTCAGCTGGTCAGCGGTACGGCAAACACACTGACTGTTAACGGATTTACACCTGATGCGGTAGGCGTTTTAAGGGCTGGCGATCTCATTCAAACTTCGCCTGGACGCAGTCACATCACATTGCAGGACGTAGATGCCGATAATACTGGTGCTGCTTCCGTGGCAATTGCACCGCGTCTGCGTGAGGCCATTACGGTCGGGCCGCTCATTACGGATAATTGCCGCGTTCGCATGCGGCTTGTGGATGATGATGCGGCTGAAAACGCCACGGATAACCGCCGTTTGAGTAGTTTTGATTTGGAATTGATAGAGGTCTTACCGCAATGACGCTGAACTGGCCAGACGGGATATATCCGAAAAGCCAGAGCTTCTACATCAAACACAGATCTGCGCGGTTTTTATCGCAGCTTACTGGTCACTTTGATGTGCTGGAGCGTGAAGGCGCGCGCTGGGTGGCTGAGTTTACGTTCGAGCTTGAAAATGCCCGTGCTCGAAAACTAGATGCTCTGATTGCCCAGCTTAAAGGCGCGGTCGGCCAGATCCT
>CAXGMH010000078.1:0-6885 GCA_964010795.1 uncultured Alphaproteobacteria bacterium | reverse complement strand
AAAGCTCGCGCCTGTGATAAAGCCAGCCTTGT
Organism: uncultured Alphaproteobacteria bacterium; assembly: GCA_964010795.1. Taxonomy (GTDB): domain Bacteria; phylum Pseudomonadota; class Alphaproteobacteria; order Micavibrionales; family UBA9664; genus CAXGMH01. Next base: position 6,853 of record CAXGMH010000078.1, on the reverse strand, counting down.
CACTGGCCAAAAATCCGACGATTGCACCAATCTCTTCCGGCTTGCCTAAACGTCCTGCGGGAATATCAGAGACAATCTGTTTTAAAACATTCTCGGGCATCTTAGCTGTCATACTAGTTTCGATATAACCGGGGCAAACAGCATTAACTGTGATATTTTTAGATGCATTTTCCTGAGCCAGTGCTTTTGTAAAACCGATCACGCCCGCCTTGGCCGCAGAATAGTTTGTCTGGCCAATCTGGCCTTTTTCACCATTAATAGAGCTGATATTGATAATGCGACCATATTGGCGCTCACGCATTCCGGGAACAATCGCACGACAAAGATTAAAGCAAGAATATAAGTTGGTACACAAAACATCTTCCCAGTCTTTGTAGGACATCTTATGCATCATGCCATCACGTGTAATGCCTGCATTGTTAACAAGAATATCCACTGTGCCGAGCTCCCTCTCGATCTCGCTTATGCTTTGCTGCACAGACTCAAAGTCACAAACATCAAGCATTTTAATCTCAGCGCCTGTCTCACGCTGAAACGCCTCAGCCGCATCCGTATTACCATGATATATAGCAACCACTTTCATACCTGAAGCGATAAGCTCTTCTGAAATGGCACGCCCAATCCCGCGCGTTCCACCTGTTACAATAGCTAGTTTACCAGTCACATCCTCCGCCATGCATTCCTCCTCACAGGGCTAAAATATTAATTTTACGGCCGTTCAACACATAAAGAGATGCCCATACCGCCACCGATACATAATGTTGCCAAGCCTTTCTTTACGTCACGTCGTCCCATCTCATGCAGTAACGTGACTAGCACTCTGGTACCCGAAGCACCAATCGGGTGACCAAGGGCTATCGCCCCGCCATTTACATTCACCTTCTCAGGATCGAGACCGAGTACATTCATCACACACAGACTCTGCGCAGCAAAAGCTTCGTTCGCTTCGATCAGGTCAAGATCATCGATCGACCATTTCGCCTTTTCCAAAGCTTTCTGAGATGCAGGGATAGGCCCTGTCCCCATAACAGAGGGCGCAACACCAGCCGTCGCCCAACTCTTGATCTGAGCCATGATAGGCAGACCTCTTGCCTCAGCCTTAGAACGACGCATCAGCATCACAGCCGCAGCCCCGTCATTGATACCAGAAGCATTTCCTGCCGTAACGCAACCATCAGGTTTAAACGCAGCACGTAAGGCCGATAACGCCTCAGCCGTTACACCGTCTCTTGGAAACTCATCTTTGTCAAAAACTGTTTCCTCTTTGCGCTTTTTCACTGTGTAGGGCAAAATCTCGTCTTTGAAACGTCCCGACTTTACGGCCTCTTCCGCGCGGTTTTGTGACTGCGCAGCAAAGGCATCCTGATCCTCGCGAGAAATCGAATACGTCTCAGAGATATTCTCGGCGGTGATACCCATATGATAATCATTAAAGACATCCCATAACCCGTCTTTAATCATTGTGTCGACCATCTTACTGTCACCGAATTTCAAACTTTGGCGCAAATTCATAGCATGAGGTGCAAGGCTCATCGTCTCCTGTCCTCCGGCCACAACAATATCAGCATCGCCTAACAGGATTGATTGCGCGCCCATGGCAACACTGCGCAGCCCTGAGCCACAAACCTGATTAATCGTAAGCCCCGGAACGTCATCCGGAATACCAGCATCCATAAGAGACTGTCTCGCAGGATTTTGTCCCTGCGCCGTCGTTAGGACTTGCCCCATAATGACATCACTGACTTCATCGCCTTTAACACCGGTTTCTTCTAAAAGCTTGCGGATAACAAAGCCGCCTAACTTGTGTGCTGGTTCAGCAGATAACGAGCCTAAGAAAGAGCCGATGGCTGTTCTTTTTGCGGCAACGATTACGACGGGATCTAATTCTTGAGACATGAGACGTCCTTCCTGTTTTTTACCCTTATAGACTTAGCTCTAAAGCACACTGATTTCAATCCGCATTTTCAATCCAACGTAGTATCGGCTCCCACAGTTTTTCTTCTGCGCTTCGACTTGCCATTAATCCGACATGCCCCAAATCAGGTGTCAATAGTTGTGAGTTGTCGAACACATCTTGCAAAGCCAGAGCACTTTCCTGTGCAACAATCCTGTCTTTTTGTGCAACAACGATCAAAGCTTGGCAACGACTTCTCACCGCTTCATGCAGATGTATGTCTTTAAAATGATTATCAATGTAATATCGTTTTAGAATATCACGAAAAACACCCCATCCTAGCGGTTGAACGGCGTTTGCCCAATCCTCGACAGACACAAAAATGCGAGCGTCTTCACCTTCCATAGCATTAAAATCAAGATATTTCTGCAAAGCATAAGCAGGATCAAGTGAGGCGAAATAGGACGGCATCACATCAGGAGGGACCATACCTTTTTGTTTCAGGCTCGAAGCATATAAATTCTGTGCCCATTTATGTGTTAGATCAGCTTCACTGGCAAAATCCCACGGTGTTGCAAGCAATATAAGAGGCGTAGCTTTATCAATGTCCTCAGTCCCTCTCTCATTCATCAGCATTTCTTGTGCAAGGATACTCATAACCCCGCCAATACAATAACCAAGTGTGACCGGGGTATCTTGGCGTGATTGATATAAAAACCGCAAAGCGGGTGCAACATAATTGCGGCTAAGACTTTCAACCGTAGCCCCTGCCAAAGTCGTGACAGTGCTGCCCCAATCAAATAAAATCGGGCATAGTCCCTGTGCGATCAGAAACTTATAAAAAGAATGCTGCTGCGTCAGATCAAATATCCCTGCTCCGTTTATCAATGACGGCAAAAGCAAAACAACTTTTTTCTCCTTATCTTTGAAAAGCGCCTCTTGCCCCAGAAGTGTGCAGCCGTCCTTTTGCCACAAAACATCTTTGTCCTGCCTGTAATCATAACAATAATCAAAGCTGTTATAACGCACAAAAGCCTGGCTTAACTGTATCATTTTTTGCGCAAAATCAACCTCTTTGCCCCACAAAATCTGGGCTGTTAGCATATGCTGATAAAGTGGCCTCGGACCTTTTCGATGATCGATCATGACAAAAAATGTTTCATTGCACAAAAAAATGTGTCTATATTGATGATGTAGTGCAAAAAAATTAATAGCGCATTATAAGCAGAGCAGGCAAGTCAGGAGGATGAAATGCCTAAGAAATACGACACAATTACTATCAAAAAATACGCCAACCGTCGCCTTTACGATACAAGTAAAAGCAGCTATATCACGCTCAATGATATCTCTGAAATGGTGCAGGAAGGTCTTGATTTTGTAGTCGTTGATGCAAAAACCGGCGAAGACCTGACACACGCCGTATTGGCACAAATTGTTCTCGATCAGGAATCTGAAAAACCGGTCATGTTTCCCACTGAATTCATGCGCAAAATCATCTCTATGTATGGCGGCAATATGCAAGGCTTTGTTCCGAACTTCCTCGGGGCTGCTATGGACAACCTCATGGCCAATCAAGAGAAATTTCAAGAGCAGATGAGTCAGTCAATGGATGGCATCTTTCCGAATATGGGGCATCTTAACGAGATGAACCGACGCAATATGGAGATGATTGAAAACACTATGCAAATGTTCAATCCTTTCCAGACACCGTCAAGCCATGTTCAGGGTACAAATGAAAAAGATAAAGATGCCCGTATTGCAGAGCTTGAAGCGGAAATCAAGAACCTTAAATCCGAGCTGAAAAAACAGGCATAATTGTTGTAAGGTCATACCTGCTTTTCCATCAGCAAAGGCGAAAACCGTCCCTATTATAGTGCTTTAATATCTAAGAGCCCTGGCCGGCGATTAGGCGGTCACGCAGGCGCATAGCATCTGCGAAATACTGCATCGTGCTTTCAAAAGCAAATGTCATAAAGTGCTCACCATCATATAAAAACAAGACAGACGCCACCGCGTTCTGGTTCGGACCAGAAACACAGGCGATATCATAAGCTTCAAAGCCTTGCATCGCATTATTATCAGCGGAAGGGACAGCCTCGAACTCGCCCTGACAGCGACGCTTAACGCGCTCAATATACGCTTTAGACAATGTATCAAAGGCATTCAATCCACCAGCAGCAGTGACCTCTGCTGTTCCGTAGGTCGTTTCGCTGTCCCACTGATAAACGGAAAAGCCCGGCTGGTTGATAGAACTTACGGGCATAATTGCACTGTTCACAGGCAGGCGAGCTGCTTTAATAATGTTAGAAACCTTATTCTGAACTGAAACCTTAGTTTTCTCTGGTGCGTCGGGAACAGGCGCTCTATTACTTGTCACACGCGAAGATGCTACTGGCAGTGTTACCAGACGTTGCCCTCTGGGTGACTGCATTTGTTGTTGTGAAATCTGCTGTCGCGGTGCCCCCTGCTGAGGCGTCTGGGCTTGCGACGCCAGAGGCTCGCGCTCTACGCCCACACGATTACGAACAGAGGTATCAACAGTTTTCCGCTGTGATCTTGTTTCAAGAACAGCGCGTTCAGGGCGGCGATTACCTCTGCTATCCGTGATGTCAGATAAACCATCCATAGCATCGGTAGCCTCTGATGATGATAGCGATAATACATCGTCTGTTGATGGGGCAGGCTGGGCTCTGACCTGGTTTTGCATTTCAGAAATAGACTGCGCATATGTCTCGCGCTCCTCCATCAACTTTTGTCCCAGGCGCTTATTCTGGCGCTCAGCCTCTTCAAAACGGATACGAGCCTGCTCAAGCGCACCTTGTTGTTGTGCGATACGTTGCTGTGTCTGTCCCAGCTGGTTAAGAGATTGCTTGAGACGGCTATTCTCAGCCTGCAATGACTGTATCTCGGCAGTAAGGCGGTTAAGGCTTTGCTCATATTGTTGCGCAGCATCCGCCTGAATTGCAGTATTAAGCCGCTCTGTTTTCAAGCTGGCCACGATTTGGTTTAATCGCTCATTCTCGTCACGCAAAGACGCGATCGCTCTTGCCTGCGTTTCAATCTGACCAGCACGTTCGCGTACGGATTGATCGACCTTAGGATCTTGCGCGGATGTGTCATTTTGACCTTGCGCTATTTGTTGCTTTAGCCCTCTATTTTCGGCGAGCAACAATTCGACGCGCTTTGACAACTCCTGAACAACATTATCTTGTCTCGGCTCGGAAACTGCCTGCTCAAACTTGCGTCGTTGCGCCTCAAGTGCTTCGGCCAATTTACGGTTCTCTGCGCGCAAGCGTTGCTCCAGCTCAGGACGCGGCTCCATATCTTGCATCTTCGGCGCAGAACGATCGAGTTCCGCCACAACTTCCTTTGATTCAACGTCTGCATTCTTTGTAACCACACGTTGGGAGTTCCATGAGATCTCTTCTCCGACCTCGGCAGCATCAGCAACCGTCTCAGATGCTTCCCCAGACACCGCTTCACCAGCAACCCTTTCGGGATTAGAGAAGTAACTTGGGCGCTGTCCCGGCGCACGCTCTCCACCCTGAGGCAGAGACGGCTCGGTAGCATCCGAGCGCTCGGCACGTGCATATCCGTCAGGACGCGGGCGCTCCATCGCCTCTGCATTTGAGACTTTTTCTGCACTTTCTTTTTCCGCTTGCTTTGCCGCGATTTCGGACGCAGGCACATCACTCCCCGGTGGTGGTGGCACATCTGCCGCATCACGCAACTCTTGCTCAGGAACGCTCACAACACCAGGCGCTTCCATTTGTTTAGCCGCAAGAGCCTCAGCGCCATCAAGACAAACGTCCAACTCATTAAGACCAAGAGAGAAATCATTCAACGCTAAATTTACAGACCACTCCGGCGCATTCAGTCGTAACGCTTCTTGACGGCGCAACGCATTCAAAAAGGCACCGTCTTGACCCAGCTTAAGAATAAACCCCTTCTCCGAAGCAGGTGTAATATCCATTGTTGTCGCATACTGACCGCCAACCTTGAGCCACAAATCATAGACTTCACCAGCTTTCAAAGACAAACCTTGATCCTCGACAGCAACAGAAATCTCATTACTCTTATTTTGAGCAATCGTCAAAAACGCGTTTGGATACTCTACTGATAGAGCGCAATAGGCATTGGCACTATCACCCTCCTCACCTACACGCGTCACAGACCAAGCACCCGCTGGCTGTAAGCTCATGGCTGCTTTTGCTGCTTCCTGAGCATTTGCCTGGATGGACACACCGATAAGAGAAAATGCCGAAACTGTCGCGAGAGAAAATACACTGCTTTTAAGTTGAGACTTTAGAAATTGAGTGGGTTTAAAAGACAAATCCATTGTGAAAACCTGCATTATTAGCTTATGAAATTGCGCATGAGAACGCCTGATATAGCATAGAAGTGTATCTGCTTCGTCAGCTTATGCAAAGCCTAAAGTGTGCCGACACACATCAAGAACGGTGTGTTTCTATAATAAGGCTTAAAACGCCACTTTCGGGATCGCGATTGAGCTTTGCCACAGGACGGATCGGCGCATCTTTAAACTGTTCCAACACCTGTGTAACGGCCTGTGCAAAAGGTGCTTTCGCGTTATAAGCGCGATCCAGATTAAACTGAATTTCAGGCGACCATACGAGGTCCACACCAGCCTCTTGCGACCAGCGCTCAAGCACCTCTTTCAAGTTGCTGTCTTTTAACGCCTCACGCGTTGCAACAAAAGCCGCCCCGAGATCAACGCCATCACCCGCACTCTGATCTGACGGCTGAATCTCAGGCATTTGTGCGACCAAACCTTGGGTTTTGTCAGAGACTGACATCATTAGCAATCGCACAGCCGCATCAAAACCTGCATCTGTTTCAAGCGAGTGTTCAAGCACAGGATCACTATCAGCCTCATAGCGAAAAGCAATCCCCTCCCGCTCAGTCCAACGCGCTAAAATCTCGGATAGTTTTTCCCCA
>CAXGMH010000077.1:0-7071 GCA_964010795.1 uncultured Alphaproteobacteria bacterium | reverse complement strand
AAAGTCAAAGCTATTGGGCTGTGTATCCGGTGCCGCCAGAGTAGCACCGGCGTGCAACATTCCCGCAGAGATAGCGGCGAAGAAATGCCCGCCTGACACGAGTGTCGGACGGCTTCTATTTGTGGTTGTTCCATCGCCGAGCTGCCCATAACCATTAACGCCCCAGCAATAGCCGACATCATTAGCATTGACTGCACATGTAAAATCACGATTTGAGCTAATATTTTGCCAACTATCCCCTCCACTGACTAAGGTCGGGGTTGCTTGATTTGAAGACCCACCATTGCCTATTTGTCCTGAATTACCGCGCCCCCAGCAATAAGCCTGTCCATCGATGGCTATACCACAGCCATGATTTTCGCCAACCTCTATATCAGACCAATCAATACCACCGCTCACCAGAGTTGGCGTAACTGCGGTGGAAGAGCCTCCATTTCCTAAATTGTAATAGCTATTATATCCCCAGCAATAAGCACTTCCCGTATCTGCGATTCCACAAGAAAAATATTGCCCCAAGCTTATATCAGACCAACTATGTCCTCCGGAAACCATTACTGGCGTTGAAGCTGTTGAATATCCGCCATTTCCAATATTACCGTAGCCATTATACCCCCAGCAATAAGCAAGTCCCAGTGTTGTAATCCCGCAGCTATGATCTTGAGATGCTTCAATCACGGACCAATCATGACTTCCGCCGACTTCTACTGGTGTATTTCTGTCTGTTGTAGTTGTATCCCCTAGTTGCCTATTATGGTTCCTGCCCCAGCAATATCCGGTGCCATCTGTCGTAACGCCACAGGTATAATTAACCCCAGCACTGATCGATGACCAGCTATGACCACCAGAAACCAGAACAGGTGTAAGACGATCTGTCGCAGATCCATCTCCTAATTGGCCATAACCGTTATAGCCCCAGCAATAGGCATCGCCACTAGCCGTGAGGCCACAATTATGGACATTTCCATAGGAAACAGAGACAAAGCTTTGATCTGTAGCGACTTCAATCGGCACACTGCTATTTGTCATTGTGCCGTCGCCTAACTGTCCGACATTATTGCGCCCCCAAGTATATGTCGGAGAGATTGATGTCACTGTCCAGTCATCGCTTGCGCCGGCAACTTCAATCGTAGCGGTAACGCTATTGCCATTATTCGCCCCTGCACTCACACGAATTTGAACATATTCCTCATTTTCGATTGTGCCTAATGCACTTTGCCAGTCATGGGTTACGCTAGAGCAATCAGAGTTTGAACATATGCGGTATTCTGGTGATCCTGTGCCGCTGATGAAAATGCCTTTTTCGCCCGAAACCCCTGTGATCTGCAAAATCTCAGATTCAATAACCGAACCGAGAGCGCCATTTTCATCTGTGAAATCAAAGGCATTTGCGGAACCGCCTGCAATGTTAATAGTAACGCGCCCTGCGTTATTGCCAGCCGAGCCACCACCGACACTGCCTCCAGGCGTCCCTGTTATAACACCCGGGCGTCCAGAGGGAACAGACGTCAGAACATATCCGCCGCCACCGCCGCCGCCACCATTACCATAGGTTCCATCACAACTGGCACCACCACCGCCGCCATAGCCCCCGCCACCTGTTCCTGCACTTGAGCACTCTCCGGCTCCGCCATTACCATTGCCCGAGCCAAGCCCACCACCGGAACCACCACCGGAACCACCACAAGGCGAAAAACAAGTATCCCCTTTATCCCCAACCTCTACATAGGGAAAATTACCGTCGCCATTCAAGCTTTCCATGGCGCCCATACCGCCACCACCGCTGTTACCCCCGCCGCCACTACCAGGATAATTACCGCAGTTCCGTCCAAAATTACCACTGCTATTGCCACCACCACCATGGCCACCACAGCCAGTCGTTCCGCCACCGCCGCCACCGCCGGCAACGCCAAGGTAAAACTGGGACTCAGATGTTGGTGTAAAACTTACCTGAGATGCACCACCACCTTTATATGTAGTGCCAGTCCCGCCAACAAAAATATTAAGAGTGCCTGTTTCATTCGGCGTGTATGTAATGAGTGTCTGTCCACCAGAACCGCCACTTTGAGAGTTAGAAGAACCCCTATACCCCCCTGCGCCATCAATCGTGATCGCCATCTCACATTCAGTATCACTTTCTGTGAGAGAAAGAGAATATGCCCCGGAAGACGTGTAGCTTTGAGAAGATAATGAACAATTTACAAGGCTGGATGTCACATTCCATGCATCACTGGCGCCGCCGATAGTGAGTGTTGCTGTGCGAACTTCTGTATCGGTTGATGAGGCCATAAGGCGTAACTGGGCATATTCGCCGACGCTGAATGTGCCGTCTGAGGATGTCCAGTCATGCGCAACGCTTGAACAATCGCTGTTCGAACAAATGCGGTATTGCGCGCCGCCATCGCCACTCACAGAAATCGTTGTGTCGGTGTTAAAGCCAACAATCTCGATAATATCGGACTCCGCGATCTCCCCCGCACCTGCGTCAATATCTGTAAATGCAAAGGCATCCGGGCGCGTATCTTCGACATAGGTGAGGGCAACGACGTGATTAAAACCCACAGACACCTTTTCCAGAAGGTTTCCTCCACTCACCAAGGTAGGCGAAGAATTATTTGTGGTTGTAGTATCGCCCAGCTGTCCCTGAGTGTTCGTCCCCCAACAAGCAACACTGTAATCACTTCTAACGCCACAGGCAAAATTATTACTTACACTCACATCTACATAAGTCTCAGCATCATCAATGGCTGTTGGCGAATCAACCCTATAACTCGTACTGCCAATTCCTGTTTGGCCAATATTATTACTTCCCCAACAATCAATTTCGCCGTTTATGTGCAGAGCACAGGCAAAATATGAACCTGCAACCACTTTTGCGTAAGTTGCGCCCCCTGAAATAAGTGTTGGAATTAAAACATCATTGGTTGATGCACTTCCACTACCATAGCCATAGGCTCCATCTCCCCAACAATACACACGACCGTCTGTTCGCAAAGCACACGTGTTTTTTCGTCCTGCGGAAATTTGACTAAAGCTATGGCCGCCTGAAACTGCCAAAGGAGTTCTTTGTTGGTATGGTGTGGTTCCACTTCCTAAACGCCCCTCATAACCATACCCCCAACAATAAGCGGCTCCATCTGTGCGAATAGCGCATGTATGGTCATACCCAGTAGCTATTGATGAAAAGCTATGCCCACCGACAACAGCAACTGGCTCAGAACTGCTTGTTAAACCATTATCTCCTAATTGACCATAAGTATTCCTTCCCCAACAATAGGCGGCACCATCTGTGCGAACCCCGCAAGCATAGCCATCTCCTAAAGATAGTGAAGAAAAGCTATGCCCCCCCGCCACAGCGAGTGGTTCATCACTGTATTCTGGTGTCGTTCCGTGCGAAACACTTCCATCACCAAGCTGCCCCTCATTATCCAATCCCCAACAATAAGCAGCTCCACTGGACGTGAGGCCACAAGAAAAACTGTTTCCCGCATATATTTTAGTAAAGCTTAAAGAGCTTATCTCTGTCGACAGAACTGGCGCAGTTCTATCTATAATTGTGCCATCACCGAGAGCCGCATAGTTATTATTACCCCATGCATAAAGCTCTCTGGATGGTCCGCAATCTTCGATTGTTACACCGCCGGGAAGGTTGTCTTGAAAGGCTGTCCATTCGGCTTCTGTGCCGGTTGGCACCATAAGCCCCTGACCACTGGCATGGCCATTGGTAACGCGCTGACACACGCCGTGAGCCTCAATATCTTGGGAGTCACCATTGTCGACACGCCATATACCGCTGGATTGCTCTTGTGCCACGACGACACCCCAGCCGATAAAGGCCAGCACTAGCGACAAAAATATCCCGTATCTTGGTTTGAGCATAATTTCTTTATATCTGTCGCCCCGAAATTAGCAAGAAGCGTTTACTCAGTTTCATTTCATTGTTGTGGACAGCCTGTCTATTATTATTGCACAACGTTATTTCTATATGATTAACATAGTGTGAGGTTAGGGGTTTAAATCAGGATTAGGGCTTAAGGTTATGGCACATATTGTACTCGCAGAAGATGACAGCGCGATGCGATCTTTTATCGCGAAAGCTTTGGAAAAGGCCGGCCACACAGTCAGCGCCCATGGCGACGGGCTAGAGGCTTTAGGGCGCTTTGAAAGTGCTGCGACGCAAGATGGATCAAATGTCGATCTTTTGCTGGCCGATATCGTTATGCCCGGCATGGACGGCATCGAGCTTTCACAACGCGCAACAGCAAGCCACCCGAACCTAAAGGTCATGTTCATCACGGGCTTTGCCGCCGTTGCGATGGACAATGCGAAAACAGCACAATCAGAGCAAACGAAGCTTTTATCCAAACCGTTTCATCTCAAAGATCTCGTCGCGCAAGTGGACGCTATGCTGGCAGCATCATAAAGTTTTATAATTTTCCTCTTGAACTTAGCGATCGATTTTGGCTATATCTAGGTCTCTTTGGAAATAAGGGCGTATAGCTCAGCGGGAGAGCGCTTCGTTGACATCGAAGAGGTCACTGGTTCAATCCCAGTTACGCCCACCATTTTCCCTTATTTCTTTTATTTCTTAGGCGGCTTGCCAGCTTCGGCACCTTGAGTATTACGGCTTAGCGCAGAGCCCTCATCTTCGACAGGAAAGCCATAAGCATCAAGAGGTACTTTGCCCGTGACCTCATAGCCCCAACGCTCCTGCAGCCTTTCAAGTCTTTTCTTAACGAATTTATGACGTGCCTTTGTTTGCTCCAACAATATGGTCGCAACAATCCCTGTCATCGCAGACCGAACCGCAAAACCGATAGCCGCAGCCAGATACATGATAATCAGGTTATGCGCCTGCATCATCACCTCGATCGCGACATCAACCGTATGACCTTTGCGCCATAAAAGCATCAAAACATAAGAAACACCGGCAAAATTAAGCATTCCGACGGATAAAGATTTTAACTTGCCATAGCTTCTATCCGAGGCCAGTGTCGCCCAGCTTGGCATCATGCCAAAGAAAAAGACGATTGTAGACGGCAAGAATAGAATTGCCGACACCAGAAAAAGCATCAAGAAAATCAGGATCTTTGGATTTACTTTATACCGTCTTGCCATAGGGTTAGAGCCTTTTACTTATATTGTATATTATTAAAATACGATTCCGGTGTCACTGCCATATATCATTACAGCAGCGCCCATAACAATCAAAGCCGTTAACATGAAACAGATAAAAGCGGCGACTTCATTGCCGCGTTTTTTACCAACGTCCTCTGGGCGGCTCAACGCCTTTTCCAAAGCCCTACGCTCCACATCAAAAGCATGATACTCGTTCATCGCTTCACGGAATCCGACGCTATCAACCTGCACAGCTTCGGGATCATCGACAATCGCATATAACTTTGTTAAATCGCCATCCTTGCGCTCTCGCTCAAGTTTTGCTTTAAGTTTCTTTCGCATCTCCCTGTCATGGAAACGCTTGCAAACAACGTCCATGCGATCAACAAACCAGCCAGCCAAAGCTGGCGTATCCGCAACATCAGCGTGACGCTGGATGGTACTCAACACCTTTAACGTCCCGATAAGCTGTCGCCAACTCTCAGAAGAATTAATATCAATCAGTGCATTCTCGACCAGATTGCGCTCTTTACAAGACAGATACGCAATCATATGCCTATCCAGCACACGCTCGGGATTTTTACGAGAGGCAATATTCTCAAGAGCATCAAGCATATCTTCGGGACTTCGGACAAAGAAGTCTTTTAAAATCGGGCTAAGACATGGCGCTTCGGGATTCAATACATAGAGGCATCGCTCAATACCATAACCGGGAGCAGATGTCCGTGCGTAACCGCGACAGCTTTCAAAACGACTATACATCGCATTGATGTCAAAGGCAGAATCCGTATTATTGGCGATCCAGTGGGTCAACTCATCATTGACAATCAGCTCATAAAAGGTCCGCACACCGGCCTCACCCATAAAAGCATCGGTTAGCGCGTAACCAATCCCATCAGGCATAACAGATAAGCCCTTGTAGCGAAGAGGCGCGGTCGGATCGAGTATCGTGCATATCCGCGTGACCATACGGTAAAACATCGGATGCGAGGTGCGCGCCCCACCGGAACAAAAGCGTATAGCCTCTTCCACGCCATCATACATTGCAGAATCATTAACCGAACGATCAAGCCATTGCAGCAACTCTTTCCCTTCAATAATCTCGGAAATGCGAACAGGATTAGCAGCGATTTCCATCGCTAAATGAGAGGGATAGAAGAACTTCTTCTCATTATAGGTTATAGGTCGCGCTGCCATTTTCCGTTTTGGCGACTGCTTAGGGCTTAGACGCCGACCATCCACCCATGCCAAAAGATCATCCATCGTCCAGCGCTGCTTCGGATCATCGGCAAGACACCCTCGCATCATCTCAAGCAACGGGCCGGTAATACGCTCTCGCCCCACAATTGCGCCAAAACTTCCCTGCTCGATTTTTTGCTGTGTAATCTCAATATCCGTCAACCCCTCAAGAGGGTTGGTTTTGCGGATGAGCGCGGCCACTGTCACGGCAAAAGCATATAAATCATCCTCAAACAGGCCGACACCTTTCGCCGTATAATCGGACATCGATCGCTCAATCGGCTCATATAATGCTGGCTGCGCATATCCAGGAGGCAAAGATAAACAATCCCCCAAAACAAGATCATCAAGGTTTTGCTTGTTGCTAAAAAACAAATTTGACGGGCGGACAGAGCCATGAAACAGGTCACTATTCCTCAAGTCACGCAAGATTCCTGCCAAAGGATAAACCAATTTTTTCAATACTTTATCAGCCTTTATTCCCAAAGCACATCCAGTATCATCTGTGATTAAAGGCTCACCCATTTCCTCATAAACAAGAACGAAATGCTCCCTTTTCGTCGACGGCCATGTCAAACGTCCACGCCCCATCAAGCGGCACAAATTCGGATTCTCCGTAGAGAGGAAACTGCTCACCTTTTCTGTACGCAGCGTGTAGCGGTTATTACAAAGAACGGCCAGCAAAGGCTTCGGGTGCCCTTGCTTTTCCGCGGCAAA
>CAXGMH010000076.1:0-7863 GCA_964010795.1 uncultured Alphaproteobacteria bacterium | reverse complement strand
GGTCAAATCCTCAGCGGCACCGATTACCGCGATAGGCAATTTAGTTTTACGCCATGCCTTACGAATACGGGCATTGATAAGTGAAGCCTCATAACGCGGAACAGACCCGACAATCAAAATTGCATCCGCTGCCTCGATAGAAGCAATACCTGTATTGAAAAGATAACCGGAGCGTGACGAAGTGTCATAGCGCGCCCCGTCAATGCGGCAATCCATATGCGGGGAACCAAGGCCAGAGATCAAACCCTTAAGTGCATAAGTCGACTCCACATCCACCAAGTCCCCGGCAAGAGCTGCAACCTCATCAGGCTTAAAGCTCTTCAATTTCTCGGCCGCAAACTCAAACGCCTTATCCCATGTCACAGGCGTTAAGCGTCCCTCCATACGAATATAAGGGCGATCCAACCTTTGACGCTTCAAACCGTCATAGGAAAAGCGGGTTTTGTCAGAAATCCACTCTTCATTGATATCCTCGTTCAATCGTGGCAACACACGCATCACTTCGTTACCGCGCACATCAACACGGATATTAGAACCGACGGCGTCAAGAACATCAATCGTTTCGACCTTACGAAGCTCCCAAGGACGCGCTTGGAAGGCATATGGCTTTGATGTCAAAGCACCGACAGGGCATATATCAATCATATTACCTGACAGCTCAGAAGCCACAGCCGTTTCTATAAAAGTACCAATCTCGACGTCCTCACCACGGTTAAGAACGCCCATCTCTGTCATACCGGCAACCTCTTCACCAAAACGCACACAACGCGTACAATGAATACAGCGCGTCATAACCGTCTTAATCAGAGGGCCGAGATTTTTATTTTTTACAGCACGCTTATTCTCGAGATAGCGACTACGGTCGTAACCATAGCCCATCGCCTGATCCTGAAGATCACATTCTCCGCCCTGATCACAAATCGGACAATCAAGTGGGTGATTAATCAAAAGAAACTCCATCACACCTTTACGGGCACGATACACCATATCACTGTCGGTACGCACCTCCATACCATCAGAACACGCCAAAGCGCACGATGCCTGAGGCTTGGGCGGGCCTCCAACCACTTCAACGAGACACATACGGCAATTCGCCGGCACGGATAGTTTGTCATGATAACAAAAGCGCGGAATCTCTATTCCAAGCTGTTCCGCAGCTTGCAATATACTCGTGCCTTGTTCGACCTCAATTTCCTGTCCATCAATTGTAAGCTTTGGCATTTTACTCGCCCTTACCCTTCCAGTGTCACAGCTGTACCGGTCAGACAAACCATAATCATGGAGCCCTTCTCACCGATAATTTCGTAATCAACAGATAATCCGACAATCGCATCGGCCCCTAGAGCTCGCGCCTTCTCCTCAAGTTCCGCCATCGCATCGCGACGAGCCTCTTTGAGAGTTTTCTCATAAGAGCCGCTTCGGCCCCCAAAGAAATCACGAAGCCCTGCAAAAATATCGCGGAAGACATTCGCACCCAAAATGGCGTCCGACATAATCAAGCCCTTATATGCGCTTACTTTGCGACCTTCAATACTGTTTGTTGTCGTGATAATCATAATACATTCCTTTATTCCGCAGCACTTACTGCAACACGAGGATTTTCTCTATCCGCTAACGCCCTATGCATCGCAATGCGCGCCTCCATCTCAGGCCTAAAATGTCGGATAAGTCCCTGCACAGGCCACGCAGAGGCATCTCCATGCGCACAAATAGTATGCCCCTCAATCTCTTTAGTGACATCTTGGAGCATATCAATCTCTTCAACAGTTGCACGCCCATCAACCATACGCATCATCATGCGCCAGAGCCAGCCCGTACCCTCGCGACAAGGCGTACATTGACCGCAACTTTCATGCATATAAAAGTATGACAATCGCGCAATAGCGTATACAATATCCGTGCTGTTATCCATCACGATAACACCCGCTGTGCCCAGCCCCGTGCCCTGCTCTCTCAAGGAATCAAAGTCCATAAGAACCGTGTCGCAAACATCTTTTGGCATCAAAGGAGTTGAAGACCCCCCCGGTATTATCGCCTTGAGATTATTCCAGCCACCTCGAACACCGCCTGCGTGCTTTTCAATAAGAACTTTAAGGGGAATCCCCATTTCCTCCTCAACGTCACAAGGGGCATTCACATGACCAGAGATACAAAACAGTTTTGTTCCTGTGTTTTTCTCATCCTTACCAATACCTGCAAACCACTCGCCGCCACGGCGCATGATTGTAGGAACAACAGCAATCGTCTCAACATTATTTACAGTCGTCGGGCAAGAATAAAGCCCTGCCATAGCCGGAAACGGAGGCTTATTCCGAGGCTGCCCCTTATTCCCCTCAAGACTCTCGAGAAGGGCCGTTTCCTCGCCACAGATATAGGCACCTGCGCCACGATGCAAAATAAGATCAAAATCCCAGCCTGAACCAGCTGCGTTTTTCCCAAGGAGACCTGCGTCATATGCCTCTTCAATCGCCTTAACCAGAGTCGAACCCTCGTTGTAAAACTCACCCCTAATGTAAATATATGCGCGATGAGCACCCATCGCAAAGCCTGCAATCAAAGCACCTTCGATCAATTTATGAGGGTCGTGACGCATAATCTCACGGTCTTTACAAGTGCCTGGCTCTGACTCATCTGCATTAATGACAAGGTAATGCGGACGACCGGACTTTTCAGGGTCGGGCATAAAAGACCACTTCATACCAGTCGGGAAACCTGCACCGCCTCGCCCTCTAAGGCCGGACTTCTTCATTTCCTCAATGATCCAGTCCTTACCTTTTTTGATGATTGAGGCCGTACCGTCCCAATCCCCACGCTTCTTAGCCGCGTCTAGCGTGTAGGATTGCCAACCATAAAGATTTGTAAAAATACGATTTTCGTCTTTAAGCATATGACTCCACTTTCACTAGAAAAATAGACCATTCGTTTTAAAAGAAAAACCTTTATTTTCCAATCTTCACCCTGAATAAATTGACACAGACACTCAAAATACGTAATATGTGAAACAAAAAAGGCAGGGTTATGTTAGATAGAGGCTTTTTATACGCACCGATTCCCGAACTACCCGGGTATTATCAAGCCGTACCCGCTAAAGATATAGCGGCCATTCTTGAGCAGCAACCCAAGCCCAAAGGTAAGAAAAAAAGCGATGGCGAAGAGCAAACGGCACCAAAAGAAGCAGAGCAACCCTTTGTCTCCCTCCTCATGGATAGCCACAAAAGAGCGGTAAACACACCGCTGGAAACGCCGCTGAATAGCGAACCTCTTTATTTTTGCACAAAGCCTGCGGGTGCAACCACGAAAACATTTCCAACAGTCAATGATGCCATCATTCGCATTCTTAAAAATGAGAAAGTGCAACAACACAAACGCGAAGCAGGCTCAGCCTACAATAAATTCGCCTTTGTTATTCTTAAGCAAATGCTTACAAGCGAAGATTATAAAAATCAAATCGTCAAACAACATCCCTTTATGGGCCCCTACTCGAGAGTTTCTGACAACACCGATGAGCGCCCAGAAACTCATATAGACACTTTAACAACCTATCTCGCCGACACGCTCTTCCGTCTGGATATAAGCGTCACAGACATGGTTAAAAACTTTTTAGGCTGTGAGAACGCTCCGAGCGATCAGGAAAAACTCTTAATTTGTATCGAAAACCTTCTGGATTACGAGCAGGGCAAAGCCAGCGCAAATAAAGGCCACCACCTGCTCTTCAATGACAGCTATTCAAGAAGCAAACAACGACGCACACAACGGCTCATTACAAATAAAGAATGGCTAGAGCAGCATACAGCCCTTATCGTTGACACCGTTGAAAAACTTCAAATCATTAACGACGCAGCCCTGAAATCAGGCCATAAAATACTCGCGCTATCGCCAGAGGACAGGAAACTCTTCGACAGGTTAGAGCCACAGGCAAAGAGCCCTCACATTGTGCCTCGCATAAATCCGAGACATAAATAAAATCATAAAAATTTACAGGAAATAGACCTCTAAGTGACAGACTTAAGAATCTTGCGCTACGGTTTCCAAAGTCGTTGGCCCCGTTATTGCCTGAGAACCTTTACGTCCGGTTTGCGAGCCCTTAGGAAGCTCAGCATCTTTTCCTTCACTTAAGAGTGACAGCATTTCTTTCATGCGTTCGGCAGTCAAATCCTCGTAGTAGTCATCATTAATTTGAACCATAGGTGCATTTACACAAGCGCCAAGGCACTCTACCTCTTCCAATGTGAACAGGCCGTCATCTGAGGTTTGGCCGATCTTGATGCCCAAATGCTCTTCACACGCTTTTTTAATATCGGCAGCGCCGCATAACCAGCATGGAGTCGTGCCACAAATTTGCACAAGATATTTCCCAACGGGCGCCAACTTATACATAGAGTAAAAAGTCGCGACCTCGTAAACTTTGATCTTTGGGCAACCTATGATTTCGGCAATTGTATCCATTGCAGCCGTCGGTATCCATCCACCATGCGGAGGCGTTTGATTTGCACCTTCTTGAGCCATTTGACGCTGCGCAAGGTCAAGCAAAGGCATTACGGCTGATTGTTGCTTACCTTCCGGGTATTTCGCAAGAATGCCTGGTATTTTCCCCTGATTTTCTACGGAAAATTCAAAATTCTCAGGCTGATAGTCCTGCTTTAATACGTGTGGTTTCATCGATCAATTTCTCCAAAAACAATATCCATCGAGCCAATAATGGCAACTGTATCAGCAAGCAGATGCCCCCTGCTCATAAAATCCATACCCTGCATATGCGCAAATCCCGGCGCTCTTATGAAACACTTATAAGGCTTATTCGTACCGTTTGAAACAAGGAAAACACCGAACTCGCCCTTAGGCGCTTCGATTGCCGTATATGTCTCCCCTTCGGGAACGTGGAAACCTTCTGTATAAAGCTTAAAGTGATGGATCAAAGCCTCCATCGAATTTTTCATCTCAGCGCGCTTCGGCGGTGTCACTTTTTGATCGTCAATCTTCACTGGCCCCTCAGGCATTTGCTCAAGACACTGTTTCATGATGTGAAGAGACTGATACATCTCTTCCATGCGGACAAGGTAACGTGCATAGCAATCACCTGTCTTGCCTACAGGCACATCGAAATCCAGCTTATCGTATATCTCGTAGGGCTGGCTCTTACGCAGATCCCAGGCAACATTTGATGCGCGCAACATAGGGCCTGTAAAACCCCAGTCCAAAGCCTGCTCTTTACTGACGATTCCGATATCCACTGTGCGCTGTTTAAAAATACGATTCTCCGTCAAAAGCGCTTCGAGGTCGTTAAGGAATTTAGGAAAATCCTCAACCCACTGCATCATATCTTCAGCCAGCCCTGCCGGCATATCCATTGACACCCCACCGGGGCGAAAATAATTAGAGTGCAGTCTTGCACCGCAAACACGGTCATAAAACTCCATGCCCTTCTCACGCTCTTCAAACCCCCAAAGAGAGGGAGTGATCGCGCCAACATCCAGAGCATATGTCGTAATATTCAAGATGTGATTTAAAATACGCGTCAATTCAGAAAACAGGACACGAATGTATTGCGCACGAAGCGGCACCTCCTTGATACCGAGGAGCTTCTCTGTCGCAAGTACAAAAGCGTGCTCCTGATTCATAGGCGACACATAATCAAGACGGTCAAAATAAGGAATTGCCTGAAGATACGTCTTATACTCAATCAACTTTTCCGTACCGCGATGCAGTAAACCAATATGAGGATCCGCACGCTCGACGACCTCACCGTCCATTTCAAGAACCAAACGCAAAACGCCATGTGCCGCCGGATGTTGCGGGCCAAAATTCATAGTATATGGCTTGATCTCGCTCTCTTCCTTCTCAGAAAGATAGGCATTACCGCTTGGCGCGCTTGTAACTTCAATCGTTTTCGTCTGTTTTTGTGTTTGTGTCATAGTTGTCACTTATCCGATTTCTCTTTTTCAGCCGAGCCTTCAATCTGTTTCTTCGCAGCCTTAACATCCGCATCTCCCAGACTCTGGCGCTCATAAGGCATGAAAGACGGGCGAACATTTTTATCTTGCCCTTTGCGCTGAACATCTGTCATAGCCTCCCACGGGCTCTCAAAGTCAAAGCTGCGGAAATCCTGCGTCAATTGTACAGGCTCATAAACAACGCGCTTTTGTGCTTCATCATAGCGAACCTCAACAAAACCGGTCAGAGGAAACTCTTTGCGTAAAGGGTGCCCTTCAAAGCCATAATCAGTCAGAATACGGCGCAAGTCAGGGTGACCTGAAAACATGATGCCGTACATATCCCACACTTCGCGCTCATACCAATTCGCAGCGCTAAAGACAGAAATCACCGACGGCACAGCTGTTTCCTCATCGGTTAAAACCTTAACACGCATACGCATATTTTGACGCAAAGAGGACAAAATATAAACAACCTCGAAACGCTTCTCACGGGACGGATAGTCCACAGCCGTAATCGCCATCAATGTTTCAAACAAACATTCAGGATCATCACGAAGGAATTGCAATACTTTGGTCAAATTAGGCGCTGTAACATATAAGCAAAGCTCACCATTTACGAGCGTAAACTCTTCGGCACGATCAGCAAGAGATTCAGTTATATGCTCACCAAGCTCTGTCAGTGTTTCATCTGATTTTACAACTGCGATATCCGAAGCCATGATTATAAACCTATCTAAATGCTATCTGACGATACGTGTGTCTTCACGCTGTATTTTCTTTTGAAGCTGCATAATACCGTATATCAACGCTTCAGCCGTTGGAGGACATCCCGGCACATAAATATCAACAGGCACGATTCTATCACAACCGCGCACAACGGAATAAGAGTAGTGATAATAGCCACCGCCATTCGCGCATGACCCCATAGAAATAACCCATCTAGGCTCGGGCATCTGGTCATACACCTTACGCAAGGCTGGCGCCATTTTATTAGTAAGCGTTCCAGCCACGATCATCACATCGGACTGCCGCGGGCTCGGACGCGGAATAACTCCAAATCGGTCAAGGTCGAACCGGCTCATATAAGAATGGATCATCTCAACCGCGCAACAAGCCAGACCAAAGGTCATAGGCCATAAAGATCCCGTTCGTGCCCAGTCAAAAAGATTATCGGCAGCCGTAAGCAAATAGCCCTTATCATTCACCTCATTGGCAATAAGTGTTGCTGCGTGGTCTTCTGTTCCCTCACCCGGAACGATAAGCCGATCAGAAGTCTGAAGCGGCACATTAGGTGCCTGTATAATACGCTTGTCGTGAGCCATAAGCTAATATCCTACTCCCAATCGAGAGCACCTTTTTTCCATTCATAGATAAACCCAACGGTCAAAATGCCTAAAAAGACCATCATTGACCAGAAACCAAATACACCAATCTCACCCAAAGTCACCGCCCATGGGAAAAGAAACGCCACCTCAAGATCGAAAATGATAAACAAAATAGCAACGAGATAAAAGCGCACATCAAATTTTGAATGCGCGGAATCAAAAGCCTCGAAGCCACATTCATAAGCAGAAAGCTTTTCTTTATCAGGGTTACTGGGGCCGGCAAGGATCGAACCAACGACCATCAGTATCGAGAGACCAATGGCAATCCCTATAAAAACAAGAATCGGAAAATACTCTGACAAAAAATCTGCATTCGGCATGACTATAACCTTTCAGCTCATAAGGATACAGAAACCGCTAGGCCATGCAAGTGAGATTTTACCCAAAGCATACGCCGACAACAGATAAAGCAGAGAAAAAATAGAAGACAGAAAAAGCCGGCACAAAACAAAAAAGCCGCATGAGCGGCTTTTGATGACTTAATAAAAAGTGGCGCGAGTGACGGGACTTGAACCCGCGGCCTCCGGCGTGACAGGCCGGCGCTC
>CAXGMH010000075.1:0-8411 GCA_964010795.1 uncultured Alphaproteobacteria bacterium | reverse complement strand
ATCCGATAATTGCTACTTTCATAAGGCGACTGTCTCCTGAACACTACTGTAAATCAAGTAGATTTCTTCTTTATTGTCTCATACGCCTCCAGAGCGCGTTCGCGGGCTTCTTTGTGGCCTATATCAGGGCGAGGGTAGTCTTCACCAAGAGTGATGCCAGCCTCTTTTAGCACGTCATCAGGCGCGTCCCATGGCTGGTTGAGGTGTTTATCAGGCAGGTTTTTAAGCTCAGGCACCCATTTACGAATATATTCGCCTTTTTCGTCGAATTTCTCCCCCTGAAGCATAGGGTTAAATATACGGAAATAGGGGGCGGCGTCTGCACCACATCCTGCAATCCATTGCCAGCTAGCGGAGTTGTTGGCTAAATCCGCGTCAAAAAGACAATCCCAAAACCATGCTTCACCTTCATGCCAGTGGAGAAGCATATTTTTAACAAGAAAGCTGCCGACAATCATGCGGGAACGATTGTGCATATAGCCTGTTTCCCAGAGTTCGCGCATGGCGGCGTCAACAATAGGGAAGCCTGTTTGGCCTCTTTTCCATTTCTCGAGAATGTCTTTATCTTCTCTCCACGGAAAATCTTTGAATTGTTCCTGAAGTGGGGTTTCAGGTAAATCGGGAAAATTATAGAGCAGGTTGTAGGAAAATTCACGCCATCCCAGTTCAGAGTGAAAGTGATATAAATCCTTGTCACAGCCAAGTGTTTCGCCCTTATGTTGAGCGGCATACCAAACCTGATTTGGAGAAACCTGACCGTGATGAAGGTAAGGAGAGAGGCGCGATACATAGTTTTCCGAAGGGAAATTTCGACCTTCCTTATAGCCTTTTAGTCCGTTATCTAGAAAGCTGGACAGACGCTCATGCGCACCGTTTTCTGAAACATCCCAATGTTCTAGCATTTTGCTGTGCCAGTCGATCTCAGGCAGTAAATCAAGTTCTTCTAGTTCGAGTGCGAAATCAACATCGTCACCGTAATCGATCCGAGTTGGACGTGATATGATTTTGCGCGGTGGTGCAGCGCCGAGGCAGCTTTTTTTAAAGAAGGGTGTAAAGACCTTATAAGGACTACCGTCCGTCTTTGTGATATCCCAAGGCTCCCATAGCAGCGAGCCGTTAAAGCTTTGTATGTCCTTAAACCAGTTTGCGGCTTTTATTTGTTTGTCGCGTTTGACGCGCCATGGCTCATAGCATCTATTCCAGTAAAGACCTGTTGCTTTTGTCTCTTTTGCGAGTTTATCAAGGATAGCCTTTGCGTCTCCTTTAAAAAGCTGAAGATGGCCGTTAAGCGATTTGTTGAGGTCTTTTAGACTTTTATACAGCCAAACCCGGGAAGCCGCGCCCATTTTGAAGTTGCCAGCATTCTCGTCATCAAGGATATAGATGGGTAGGATACGACCATTTTCTGCAGCTTCACATAGCGCAGGGTTGTCTTGTACGCGCAAATCTTGACGGAACCAGACAATAGTCAGTGGCGTATTGTTTTTACTCATAATGCCTCAAATTTATCTTTCACCGCTTATTCGTCGGTAAATAGGAACGGATCATAAAAAAATGAAGCAGGGGAGAATTAATAACGTGGTCCGCGCGACCCTCTGTATCGTCTGTTACGGTCTTCATAATATTCGCGTCGAGAGTCCAGGAAAGCTTCGCGCTCTCTTAGAAACTGTTGGTACTCATCACCACCTGCGTTTCGATCTGTGGCGAGGCCATAGCGAGAACCTCTGGGGTCAGCTGCCTGCTCTTGCCAATAGGTGCGCCCTGTAATCGGGTCACGTGCCAAGACGGGACTGGTCGGTATGTCTCCGCTTTCGTAAACGCTGCATGCTTGCTGGTTACGATATCCGCTTTCTAAGCATTGTTCGCGTTGGAACCGCCAAAGCGTTCTGGTTTGCTCGAACTGTTCTCTTGGATACAGGTATCTATTATTGGCGTCTTCATAGGGGGGATTAATGCGATCGTAGTAATAGCGCTCTGCGCCACGGCCTCGGTCGTAATCCGGCGTATAAGGATTGCCACGACGATCCTGAAAATTCTCAAGATATCTATCTGTGCGGGAATTGGGTTGTAATTCCTGCGCCTCTGCCGGGGTGGCATTGATTGCCGCAGTGCCTAAAGCCAGTGTGACAGCTGTACCAACTACAAGTTTTTGCCATAGATTCATTGTTCGATCCTCCGTTAAAGATTTATACGCCAATGCAGGTGAAAATGCAAATTTGGCAAGTCTATCTTAATATCGATTTACCGGCGTATTCGGCAGCTTCGCCCAGCTCTTCCTCGATACGCAGCAGCTGATTGTACTTTGCAATGCGGTCAGAGCGGGAGAGTGATCCTGTTTTGATCTGTCCGGCATTGGTGGCGACGGCTAAATCCGCTATGGTTGTATCTTCGGTCTCGCCTGAGCGGTGGGAGATAACAATGCCAAAGCCTGCACGTTTTGCTATTTCAATAGCCTCAAGTGTTTCAGTCAAGGTTCCGATCTGATTAACCTTTATTAAGATTGCGTTTGCAGATCGTTCCTCGATACCGCGTTTCAGGCGTTTAGGGTTTGTGACAAACAGGTCGTCGCCGACGAGCTGTATTTTATCACCTAGGCGTTCATTGAGGAGCTGCCAACCTTGCCAGTCTTCTTCATCCATACCGTCTTCGATTGATACGATCGGGTAGTCTTTTGCGAGGTCGGCAAGATAGTTTACCATTTCTTCTGAGCTTAGAGATGTATTCTCGCCATGTAGGTTATATTTACCCTTGTCGTAAAACTCGGTTGCTGCGACATCGAGGGCAAGAACAATGTCTTTGCCTGCTTTATATCCTGCGCTGTCAATTGATTTAATAATAAAATCAAGCGCTTCACGGCTTGAGTTCAAGTTCGGTGCGAAGCCGCCTTCATCGCCTACTGCTGTGGAATGGCCCGCTTCTGAAAGAAGGGATTTGAGGGCGTGAAAGACTTCTGTACCCATTTGCAGTGCTTGAGAGAATGTTTTGGCGCCAATAGGCATAATCATAAACTCTTGTATGTCGACGGCGTTATTTGCGTGGGCGCCGCCATTGATGATGTTCATCATCGGAACAGGAAGTGTATGTGCGTACATCCCGCCAATAGCTTTGTATAAGGGAAGGTCGAGGTGAAGAGCGGCTGCTTTTGCGCAGGCCAGTGATACGCCTAGCAATGCATTTGCACCGAGCTTGCCTTTGTTTTCTGTGCCGTCACAGCTCAGTAAAATCTGGTCGATCTCTTTTTGGTGTGTAATGTCCATTCCACATAAGGCTTCGTGGAGGATGGTGTTTACATTCTGTACGGCTTTTTGTACGCCTTTTTTGTTGTAACGCTTTTTGTCTCCGTCACGTAGTTCGACGGCTTCAAATGCACCTGTTGATGCGCCTGATGGAACGGCGGCACGCCCTAGTTGTCCGTCTTCGAGAAGCACGTCCACCTCAAGAGTGGGGTTGCCTCGGCTGTCTAGAATTTCGCGAGCGTGAATGTCGATGATGATACCCATAATGAGAACTCCTTATTGAGGGTGTATGTCCTGTATGTATTTCTTTTGCGACTCGGCGCAAATAGGGATTGACACAACCGAATCGAATGTGATTCGATAGTAGGGTAAGGAGACAATCATGTCCATGCTGTTTAGGCAAAAAAAGACCAAGCCATTGAACCTCAGATACCTGCCATCCGTGGCGGTTGTATTGTTGTGTTTTTATTTTGGTTACCACCTGTTACAGGGGGAGCGCTCGATATTAACGTATTTCGCTAATCAAGAGGTTCTCGAAGAAAAGCAGGCATTGTTTGATTCTGTGTCTGAATCAGCACAGTCCATGCGTGAAAATAACGCTCGTTTGCGTGTCGCAACGCTTGATACAGACTATCTTTTAGAGCGTGGCAGATCCATGTTGGGATATGTTTATCAAAATGAGATTATTTTTTTGCAGGAATAGCTTGCGTTTCAAAAAAAATTCACCTATAACGCATTCGACCAGTCGGGGTGTAGCGCAGTCTGGTTAGCGCATCTGTTTTGGGAACAGAGGGCCGGGAGTTCGAATCTCTCCACCCCGACCATTTTTTTATGACAGGGATATGAGCCCGGTGACAAATAAAACAGCCAGTTCTGCTTCTACTCAAAATGATGAATGGGCAACGCTTATGGGGCTTGCTCAGGCTGGTGACAAAAAAGCGTACAGACAACTTCTTAACGTAATCTTTCCTTATATTCGTAACAGGCTTTTTGGAAAAATCAGTGATGCTGATGCCGTTGATGATATTGCGCAAGAGGTTTTGGTGTCCGTCCATAAATCCATGCAGACCTACAGCACTGACAGGCCTTTTAAGCCCTGGCTCAATGCAATTATCAGCTATCGCCAAACCGATCATTTGAGAAAAGTGTACCGTCAAGCTCCGGAGCAGGTGACAGATTTCACTGAAAACCAGGATTTTTTCAACACGGATGTAACCGATCCTACGCTTGCGGGCGAATATAAAGATATAGAAGCAGCAATGGATAGCTTGCCGGAACAGCAAAAGGTGGCTGTGAAGTTGATGCGTATTGATGGTTATACGGCAGAAGAAACGGCTTCAGAGACGGGTATGAGCGTTTCTGCGGTGAAGGTAAATGTTCATAGAGCAACAAAAAAACTAAAACAAGCTTTAGGATATCATGACTAAACAAACGCAAACACATAAGGGCCCATGCCCAAATTTAATAAACTCTTTGTGCGATGGCCTTGAGCCTAGAAAACCCTTGCCGCATCCGTTTTTGCGTATGCTGCCTTGGGTCGTTCTTATGATAGGCTATATGGGATTTATCGCAAGTGTTGTGATCGGCTTGCGCGATAATTGGCAGATGCACCTTAGGGAAAATACAGTATTTCAGCTAGATATTCTATTTGCTTCATTTCTTGCTTTAAGTAGTAGTTTCGCACTTGGCTGGGTTAATTTGCCTGATATGCGCCAGCAGCCCAAGATTGTCGCATTGCCTATGGCGGCATTGGGGACTTTCGCGCTTTATATTCTCTGGCGTTTAATCGTGGCCGATTATTCTCAATTTGCCTATAGCCTTAATTGCTTTCAGCACGCGTTTCTTTTGGGTGCTATTCCAGTTGCCGCCCTTGTGTTTTTGCTTAGGAAGGGGTGCCCGTCTTGCCACAAGCAATCCGCCTTTTTCACGACACTGGCTGTGTCTTCGATGGGGTGGATCGGTTTGCGTTTTACCTGTGAGATCGATCATGTCGGGCAAAATTTCGTGCTCCAGTTTCTTCCATTTTTGATCTTGGGTCTGGTGTTAGGTGCCTTGTCAGATCGACTGTTCCGATGGTAATATAGTGCTTCATAAACGTGAAGGATATTCATATGCGTGTGCGACTCTACAAACCCGGAAAAACAGCGATGCAGTCAGGCCGTGCCAGAACGGCTAAATGGGTGTTGGAACCGGAATTGCCAACCGCCCGTGTTGCTGAGCCATTAATGGGATGGCAATCTTCGGGGGACACGCTTAATCAAATTTCCCTTAAATTTGACGACAAGGAAAGCGCGTTGCGCTTTGCAGAACAAAAGGGATGGCATGTCATTGCTGATTCCGAGAAACTGAGAGTTATACAGCCTAGAAATTATAGCGATAATTTCCGAGGTTAATCGGGTTTTTCCTTATTGTTTTCTTAATATGTTGCCGTTATAAAGAGAGAGATTTGCGCGTCCTTAGCTCAGCTGGATAGAGCATCCGCCTTCTAAGCGGACGGTCGCAGGTTCGAATCCTGCAGGACGCGCCATTTTTCCCTGAAAAGATTGTATAGACTATGGCTGAGTTCACTATGAATGGGAGGAGATCAGGTCATGCTTTTACACACAAAAGCGCCGCCCAACCTTTTGAGTTAAGGCGGGCGGTGTGATTTAGCTTTTGGCTGTGTGATTGCTTAGTTGTCTGCTGCGTCTTCTACGTTATCCGCAGCATTTTCAACGGCTTCGCTCATATTTTCTACAGGGGTATCTTGATTGTTCTCATAGACCATAAGGCCAAAGATTCCCAAGACAATTACAACTAAAACGACGAGAAGTGATTTGTTGGTCATTTTTATGCTCCTAATTTTTTAATGTGGTTGTTGTTACAATTAGTTGGCGGCGTCCTGAACGCTTTCGCCAGCATTTTCAATGTCTTGGCCTGCACCTTCGAGTGTTTCACAGCCGGCAAGTCCAAAGCCAAGTGTTGCTACGGTAAGTAAAGTTAGAATTGATAGGCGTTTCATAGTTGCTCCTATGTTTGGTTGATTTGCCAGTACTTACTATTGATGTGGCAATAAGTTCCGATTCCGATGATTTTTATATGCGTATCTTTGTGTGGCCTTCGAAAAGGGAACTAAAGGGTGTGAGATTAGTATGAGTGAGTGTTCGAATGTAAATGAAACTCATGTGAAAGGACTTTAAAATGTCACATACTAAAACTCTTACATTATCGGTGGCCGCTCTTGGCCTTATGGCTGGAACAGCTTTTGCGGGGCAAGAGGGCGGTGCAAATTTTACGTCTCATCATCTGACAGAAGATATGCCTTATGAGCGTTATGTTGAGGATTTGCCGGCAGAGCGTAAATTAGAGATGCGTAATTATCTGGCTTATCAGGACAGAGAGCCGTGCCAAAATTATCAGCAACCGCCGCAAGGTTTCGTTAAAATGGATTGTATGATCGTGCCTGAGGCGGCTCTTCGGGATGAAGAAGAGATGCGTATCATCGCAGTCGAGCCTGCCAGTGGCCCTGAGACATATTCTGTCTTAACAGATTATGAGGTGCATTTTGGTTTTGATAGTGCGGAGGTCAATGGTGACGCTGCAAGAATGCTGGATAAGGTTGCGCGTGAGATTGGCGCTTACGGTCCATCTGAGGTTACGGTTGCCGGTCACGCGGATACTGCGGGCCCCGCTGGTTATAATGAGCGTTTGTCACAGCGCCGTGCTGAGGCTATCTCAGAGGCGTTAACACAGCGTGGTGTTGTGAATCGTGTCATTGAAAAGCGTGCATATGGTGAGCAGCGTCCGGAGGTGGAAACTGGTGACGGCGTTGCTTTGCGTGAAAACCGCCGTGTGGAAATCGAATTCCGCAAAGAGAAGACGTCTTATAACTAAATCGTTGTTAAAATTAAAGGCAAAGAAAAAGGGAGGTTAAAAAACCTCCCTTTTTTGTGGGTGATTTTTATTTGAGTTAAGCAGCTTGTTTGCGATGTTTACCTTCACAAAACTCTTCAAGCATTTTTGAACAGAAGGCTTTCAGGTCGTCGGGTGTCCGGCTTGTGACCAGGCCGTTATCAACAACGACTTCGCTATCCTGCCAGTTCGCTCCTGCATTAATGAGGTCAGTTTTTATGCTCTTGAAAGATGTCACTTCGCGGTTTTCAAGCACACCTGCTTCGGCCAGAATCCATGGTCCGTGGCAAATCGATGCGACAGGTTTGCCTTGCTCGAAAAAGCTTTTAACAAACTGCACGGCATCCTCATTGGTGCGAAGTTCATCGGGGTTATGAACGCCGCCCGGCACCATCAGGCCGTTAAAATTGTCTGCACTGACTTCATCAACAGTGGCATCAACATTGAACTCATCAGCGGGGGTTTTATGGTTGAAGCCTGTTATTTTGCCTTTTTTAAGCGAGACAAGAACAGGTTTTCCGCCTGCTTGCTCAACGGCTGCCCATGGCTCTGTAAGCTCAATTTGCTCAAAGCCGTCCGCGGCGAGAAAGGCAATTGTTTTGTTTGAAAGATCGTAACTCATTTTTCTCTCCTTTCGAGTTGGTTATAGACTCAAAACGAAGGGCGAGGGGGCTGTGTTCCAAAAAAAGGTCCGGAGACCTTGTGGGTGCTCCGGACAAACGGCGGTAATAGAGGGTGTGTTCCTATTTTATAACTCAATATAGCCACTTAGTGCAAGAAAAATCACATTCCTTTTTATTAAAGATTTTTATTTCATGCGTATAATGTGTATAAATTTAAATATAGTATATATATAGATTTTAATCTTTACTTAGTGTTTTTAATAGAATTTAATATTTTTTTATTTTTAGGTTTAAAAATAATTTTTTGATTTCATTTTTACTTGTTATTTTTTTGTCTTGTTTCGTTTTTGCGTGCCTGTATGCGCGTGCTTTTCTTACGGGAACGCTATGATTTGTCTATACTTCTTAGCGTTGTGGCGTATACTTATTCGCGCAAGAAAGGATGTATTATGGATTTCTTCACTGGACTGATTGTTTTTCTACTCACCTGGTGGGTTGTAATTTTTGCTGTGCTGCCTTGGGGCAATAAAGCGCCTAAAGAGCCATTAGAGGGGAATGCGACATCAGCACCTGATAATCCTAGGTTGAGGCAGAAATTTATTATTACGACATTGATCTCATTTGTGGTTTTGATACTTGTTTACACATTGATTGAAATGAA
>CAXGMH010000074.1:0-8576 GCA_964010795.1 uncultured Alphaproteobacteria bacterium | reverse complement strand
ACAAATCAAACCATGTATTGGTCATTGCCGATCCGGTCTGATACGGCCAGACCTTCCCGTCCGGCGTACGGAACAGGATCGAGCCCTTATCAAAAGGTGAGGATGGGCGTTGCCACGGAATAAGCTTCATCACGTCATAAAGTGGAGCGATTGCCGCG
This sequence comes from uncultured Alphaproteobacteria bacterium, assembly GCA_964010795.1. GTDB lineage: Bacteria > Pseudomonadota > Alphaproteobacteria > Micavibrionales > UBA9664 > CAXGMH01. Next base: position 8,418 of record CAXGMH010000074.1, on the reverse strand, counting down.
GGCGCCGTCGAAGCACAGGCAATCCCCATAGCCGATGACATCACCGCATCAAGCGGGTCACCAATCACGTTGGAGACCTGACAATAGCCCCAGCTCTCCGCAGCCTGCATCAATGTCGACATCCGCTCTTCCATCAAATCCATACGATCTTCAGGTGCCCATGTCGCAAGAGAAATACGCAGACGCACAATCGGCTCGGAGCGTGCCAAAGCCTGAAGCGATTCAAGAGAATTTTTAATCTGCTTGTTCTGAGGATTGGTAAAGCCGAGAATAGAGGCAATCGAAAGCTTGGTTTGCGCACCTTGAATGCCGCCGCTTTCAATCAGGAAAGAAATGCGGAAAGGAACATTGGATTCAAACAGCCTGTTCATCAGCATAGGGAAAGGACTTGGATCCATAGGCGCAAGCGTAATATCACAGCCCCCCCAAAGCTGGCCGTCCATTTTTACAAAATTTGCCGTCTTCTTCTCTGCATGGCTCATCGCTATTTGCTGACGCAAAGGCGGCCACAACACATCAGATAAGTCTTTATCCGAGCGTGGCGCACGTACAGGAATCGGGTCACCGGGCAAACACGCCTTCCAATTATCGCTGGCACGTGAGGGGAACATATTATCGCGCACAGCCCTTAACGCGTCATGCGCCTCAAGTAAATTGGCACGTATACCCATTTCATCCAAAGCGGACTGAAAGCCCGTCACATAGCTTTTGTGACGCGTACGCATAGCCTCATAGCTCATGTTAATGTTTTGTGCATCAGACGCTGGATATCGCGCAGCGCTTTTGGCATTTTTCTGCGCTTTCTCGCTTTCGCTTTTGTTCAAAATCGACGGACGCGTCCACAATACGAAATAATACCCCTCCCACGTCAAAAAACGGGACATATGGCGCACACGCTCTTCATATAAATCATCGACTTCCAGACCGATATTCTTGCTGGACTGACGAGATGGAATATTGAGCTTTACCAGCTCACGACCTATGCGCTGAGGGTTACGGGCAAAGAAAATCTGTAAGGCATGGCCAGGCTGGTCAAAACGAGAGCCCAGCTTAACAACCGAAGAATCTATCAAATAGCGGTATTCTTCTTCTCCGATAATCTGGCGTGACCCGTCAATCGACAAATAAGAGACAAGCGATCCGTCTTCTGCGACCAAAGTCGTCGCATTTTCTGCCGTTTCCAAACGGATGAACGATTCAACAGGATGCTTGGATGCCATCAAGAACGGTTTCAGATAGTTTGTATACCAGCTCATATCTTACGTATCCCCTTACCCTTTAACCAATTCATTGAGCGCCTGCACGATCAAATCGAGCTCGCTTTTGGAAATATGGGCAATCGGTTTCATATTGCATTTACTTTGTGCAATTGTGTGAATTTGTGATGGGCGCGCATAAATCGCCTGCCCTTCATCATGGACTGACAGCGCAACAGCCATAGGCGTTCCAATATTTTCTGCGCCGCGCTCTGCAATAACGCCGATCACAGTACCCGAACGCTGATTGAACGCCGTCTCGCTCAAAACAATAAACGGCATTCGACCATTACCGCCATATTGAACCTGTATTACATCACCGCGCCTGAGCATAAATTCCCCTTTTATCGACCAATGTGATCGGCAAGTTGTTGCTCATGCGCAGGGTTGAGTTGCCCCACAGCCTTGTAAAGACGCAATTTCTGTAAATCCTCGAGCTTATCCTGAACCGCTTCCTGAATAACCTTTGACCTATTAGAAAACAAACCTTCGGCCACCATGGAATCAATCATAGCCAAAGCATCCCGATCCAGCGTTATTGCTATTTTTTTCTTACTCATAAAAGTAAGTGTAGCGCGTTCTTGGCAAAGAGAAAAGCCCGTAAAGACGTTGATATGCGAATGATTTAGACAAGCCCTAAAGCATAAGAGATTTTTGCGCGCAAATTGATTTTTGCCCGAGCAAGAGGATCATCGCCCGCCTGTATAGTCAGTCCTTGCGGTGTTTTCTTCTCAACCCTATTAAGGCCATTGAACACCATAACAACTTTCCCTGCCTTATCCTGCAAGGACTGAGCCGCATCTTGATTAAGCTCAATTTCCAGCGGTTTTCTTTTTAATTCCTGATCATCCTTGCCAAATTTTGTAATTTCATAAAATAAAATCTTGACCGGTTCAATATCATAATTTTGAGCAAAAAACGCCAGTAAATCGGCGGTTAACGGCATACCCTTCGGCGCATCGATAATAGCGACAGCCTGATCCTGATCCTTTGTTTGGAACAGCCACAATTCATCATCTTTATAGTCGTCATAAAACGCATAGCCGCGTCGAGAAATATCACTACATTTCTTCTCAAGAGAGTCTCTTTTGCTTAATATGCATAAGCGATTCACCAGAGATAGAGCTCCAGCGTCTTGATGGTTTGACACAAAACCATTTAAATCACCGTTAAAATGCAGCATTGGCGCCGCTACAATACTTGAAGATTCGGATTGTTGAGCCGCAGTAGATTGTCCCATAAAACACACCTTATTATTTTTCTAAAACAATATCCGATAATTATGACAAGGGTCAAGCTTTCTTTTGCAAAACAGCGGTGAAAAAACCATCTGTATGATTTTGCGCAGGACTTAAAGCCAGATACGGGTCAACACAAGGTGCAGAAGAGTGGTAAGGCCATGCCTGAGAGAGCGGTATCAAATCGAAGTCAGGATGGACGCTCAAGAAAGCCTCAATCTGATCTTCGTTTTCTTCGCGAAAAACCGAGCAAGTTGCATAAACCAATCGTCCTCCCGGCTTCACGCATTTGGCAACACGGCTTAAGATATCGCCCTGAGAAAGCTTAATTGCCTCCAGATCAGGGCCGAATTGACGCCACCTCAAATCAGGATTACGACGCCATGTCCCGCTTGACGAGCAAGGCGCGTCCACCAAAACCACATCCATCGTTTGCTTTTGGCGCTTAAACCACTTCTGATGCTGTGGCTCATCAATACAGCGCAACTCCACATTATGCACGCCAGCCTTGCGGTAGCGCTTACGCCCCTTTTCCAATCGTCGCGCATCATTGTCCATCGCAACAATACTGCCCTTATTTTGCATCGCGGCGGCCAAAGCCAGTGTCTTACCGCCGCCCCCAGCGCAAAAGTCCATCACCCGCATACCCGGTTTCACACCACAAAGAGCAGAGATCAGTTGTGAGCCCTCATCCTGTATTTCAATCCAGCCTTCACGAAACGCCTTCGTCTTTGCCAAATAAGCCTTGCCTTTAAGCCTGAGCCCAACATCACTATATGCGCATTTTTCTGCCTCTACGCCGTCTTTCTTCAAGCTGGCGAGAACTTGCTCTACGCTGCTTTTAAGCATATTCACGCGCACATCAAGATAAGCCGTTTCCTGCATGGCTTGCGCTTCTGCCTCTATGTTATCGCCAAAACGCTGCTCCAATTTAGGAAAGGCCCAATCAGGGATTTCAAGCCTGACCGCATCAGGCATATCGACATGATGCATAGCTTCCACACATAGCGTTTCAACAATGCGTGCCTCTTCGTCAGTTGCGGCTTCGGGCGCATAACGGCCACCATTTCCCGAGAAATAGCGCTCAACCGGCTTCTCATCGAAAAACGCACAATCGATCAACACACGACTACGCGGTAGATCGGCCAAGCCCAGCCGCTCCAGCCACCAGCCATAGCGCGCATGGTGACGGGCAATACGGTACAGACGATCGGCAATCTCACGGCGGTCTTTCGAACCGACAAAACGGCGAGAACGGAACCAATCCCCCATCACATTATCCATAGGGATTTTTGCATTTTTAATATGCTCTAGAACTGTAATAGTCGTAGCAATACGCGCGGCAGGAGTCATAACAGATTGTATTTTCTATAAAAAATTATTGGCAGATTATTTCGCTTTCGCCCAAGACTTAAACATGAGATATGCAAACAACGCAAATATTACTTTCTTTTATAGCGTCTTTTTTGGGCGCCAAACGTCCATGGCAGACATTTAGAAAATTGATTTTAGCCTAACCCTACAATTTGTCACAATTCATTTCGCGCTTAACAAAAGAGATTTTTCATAACTTATTTGATTTTTCATAAAAATTACAGTACTGTGTTTTTTGCATTTAACGAGAGATAAAAGTGCCATGAGTTTAATAACAGCATTTAATAGTCCATCCACTACAAACGGGTCATATAACGAAAATCTTGCGGCATTAAATATACGCAGTGCTTTTACACGGCTCTGCCTCCCCGGGACCCAACAGGCAGCATCACCGGCAAAATACTTTGTTAATGTATTGCATGATTTCATGTTGAGGGTTGCTCAGGAACGCGCAACAACTTTTGAGGCCACGTCCGGATTTTCACTTAACAACCCTTTTCCAAATCCGCGTATGGGACTTGTCCATATTAAGAACGATGAGACATCTGAAAATCACATTGCCCTAATTTTACATCCAGACTTATTCTTTCACCATGTCCGAATAATGCGTTATCGGCTGGATTTTGATCTCTCACAATTACTCTCAGAGTACCAACCAGAAATAGATCCTAATATTATCGAAGATCGCCCTGTTGCAACACAACCTTTAATGCATGCCCTTACGTTTGCTCATGGAGCCTTTGCCTCCCACACTGAAGATAAAGGCCCAGACTTTATCAATAAGCTGCTTGATGAAATGACAAAACTTCCACCGGCTTTCACAAGAAAAAGAACACAGAGTCATAGCGATTACGACCTCCGTAAAAGAAACGCTCTTCCAACAATACAAATCATCCGAGAAGACCAACCAGAATATCTTGAGCTTCTTACACAAACCTTAGATATGGATACAATTCAATTCATAAATGATATCTATGCCCCAGAACAAAAGTCAGAAGACACTCTTATCACCCCCCCAATTAATGCTTATGATAAAATAAGAAACGAAACAAAACGATCAGCAGTTAAACAGAAAAAGAACGAAAATTTTGTTCCAGAAACAGTACCTTACATGAAGGCATATACCTTTTTGACATCCTGTTCAGGTGACAAAAGAAAAATGCGTTACAGAAAAAGCGTTATACAAACTCTTGGTGTTACAGGCTCCGGGATTTGGGCGCCCGAAAACTATTTAGATTACCTTGACCTCGACAAAATTGATAAAGGTGATCCGGTTTTTGAAGTCATGGCATCTGCTTTAGACTCAAGACTTGATGCATCTGACATAAAGAACATTTCAAGACACTGCAGAATTATAGACAATGAAAAGGCGATTAAGAAATACAGCCCCTTCTTAAAATCTATAGACCTCGCTTTTTGGCCCAGAAACGCCCGAGAGCTTAAAAACTTTGACCTTATTATAAGCATGGTACAAGTTTACGGAGAGACTTTTGGCGTTGAGCCTGAACAGGCACTTAGGCAGTGGTTAAAAAACCGCAAGACACATGATGCATTAAGGACCAAATTTTCTTGGGAAGAGCTTCTAAAAGCAAAATTAAAATCACAAATCAAGACAATAGAAGAAAAGTCAGAGACAACTTATGAACCGACTAATGTACTAGCTCAAGCAGCGCAAAAATACATAACAGATACACGGAACATAAGTGATATGGTATTAGACGTCCATCGCAGAATTTTGCGGCCGGGAATTCTTCTTGCATTAAGAGCAAAAGGTTTTGACGTTACCCAAACATCAGTTTTAAAAACCATTGAGAAAAAAGTGACACCAAAACTTTGGGCTGGAATGTCTCCTTCTGACCAAATGTCTGCAAGCTCTTACTGGCATAGCCCTTTAGTAAATATCAGTCGTAAACGACAAGCCATTTCACTGGCTTCGTCAGACTATTCCCAATGGCAACCTTTATTTGTAAATTCTATAAAACTAGAGAAAAAAGTAATTGCCGTTTCTTTAGCTACATCAGAAGCATTAGAAGAAGAAGGCGACGCAATGAAACATTGTGTCGGAAGCTACGGCCCAAATTGCTTTGAAAAAAATTATCATATTATTTCCCTTAGAACTCCTAACGGAAAGAGATTGTCCACACTCACGCTTCAAGACTTCTTTGACAAAAATGGGAAGCGTAAAGTTAAGGAAATATATAACCTCTCTGTGTGTGATACACAACCTTCAGCAGATGCCGTAAGAGCCGCTCATGCTCTTGTAGAAAAGATTAACAACGGTGAGATCATTCCAGATTGGCATTCGATCGATGAAATACGCGATGAATATAATGTGAAAGCCATTGAAAATGCGTCAGGGTATAACATTCTTGATCCAAGCATGCGTCAGGACGTATTAGATGTTTACGCCCCTTGTATTGATAAAAAAATCATGAAAGCTGGCGGTAAAAGCTTTGACGGGCTTATGCGAGTTTTAGGGATCACCGAGATTGTTGATGACTTCCTCGCGGAGTTCGACCACTCGCAAGGCGCCCTTGTGCCAGCACTTCCAGCATCCAATGACGAGAACACGATTTATCAACCGCGCCCAACGATAAGATAGAGCATGAATAAACAGAAAAACAAAAAACGTACAATCAACCGACACATAACCACATGATAAACAGGCGCTAAGGCGTCGTAGCATGCAGTGAGGCTGATAACAGATTGTATTTTCTATAAAAAATTATTGACAGATTATTTCACTTTCGCCTAAGACTTAAAGATGAGATATGCAAACAACGCAAATATTACTTTCTTTTATAACGTCTTTTTTGGGCGCTAAGCGTCCATTCACATCCTATTCTCCAGCCCACATCGCAAAACATTTTACAACCGGACAAAACGGTAGCTTAATTCTTTATTCAAAGGACAAAATATCATGAGAACTGACATCGATAAAATCACAGAAATTCAAGAAGCCCACATGACCGCTGCGACTCGCCCGCCCTATGTAGCAGGAGAAAATGCAGTGAATTGGGATAATAATGCCGTATGGATTGTTCCAAAAATAAAAAGCATTCCCCAAACAGAAAGCCAGCCGTTGCGCGCCTGCACTACCGGACGCACAATGCTAACATTGTGTAACCGCATCAGCGGGATCACCTGCGTCAAAAAAGGCGATTACCTGATCGAAAGAGCAGACGGCAAGGGCTATATAGCCCTTAACACACGGGATTTCTTCGCACAGTATAAGGTTGTCTCCGAGCAAGGCGCGGCCAAACCAACTGCCGCACAGATCAGAAGCTTCCTCGCCGAAGAACGCATGAATGATGCGCTCAATGCATCAAGTTTCGTACCTGGCAGTAGTTCATAAGCAACTTTTTAAAGCGTGCGCCAACCAAAGGCCGATTCATTTAGAAATCGGCCGCCGATCTCCTGTTTTTTCTTAGCGACGCGTTGACCGCCATGAGCTTCGTAGAAAGAACAAGCACGCTTATTATCTTTTACGACCCATAGGGCGGCGCCGTTGTGCCGCTCTTGTTTTAAATCCTCGAACGCTGCGCGCAGCAATTGCGATCCAAGACCCATACGCCAATAGTCAGGCTTTAAGTAAAGCGCGTAAATCTCTCCGCTGTAAAGCGGAATAACTCCTTTATCACAAGGCAGCCTTGTCCTGATTTTACCAAAGGACACAAAGCCTGCGGCTATGCCGTCAACTTCGGCCACATATCCCTGAGCCAGCTCTTTCAGCCATAATTGCCATTTGGATTTGTATTCATCCACACTCAAATTTTCCAGATAATCATCAGGCACCAGATCTTTGTATCCGGCCTGCCAACCCTGTACATGAATAGTAGCCAGATCCTCGACACTCGACTCCAGAATTGGCTTTAAAATAACATTCGACATATGGCTCGCTCTTGACCCCTCGCTTAAAATGGTGTGTATAAGACACGCATCTTAATAGGAGGTTTTATGACACGCAATGTTTTCGTCTTTCCGGGCCAGGGAAGCCAGTTTATCGGAATGGGACAGGATTTATACGACAACTTCGCCGAAGCAAAGGCTGTTTTCCAAGAAGTCGACGATGCCTTGAACCAGCATTTATCCAAACTTATTTTTTCCGGTGAAGACAAAGACTTGAACCTCACTGAAAACACACAGCCGGCTCTTATGGCCGTTTCACAAGCCGTGATCGCCGTGCTGCAAGGACAAGGTGGCTATGACCTTAAAAAGAACCTGTCTTATGTTGCCGGTCATTCTTTAGGAGAATATTCAGCCCTGACAGCTGTCGGCGCTCTAGAGCTTTCTGACACAGCCCGCCTCTTAAAATTGCGCGGTCAGGCAATGCAGCGCGCCGTGCCCGTTGGTGAAGGTGCAATGGCTGCGATTATCGGCCTCAGCTTCAGCGATGTTGACGCAATCGTACACGAAGCCGCCAAAACAGAAACCTGTGAAGCGGCCAATGACAACTCTGATGGCCAGACAGTCATCAGCGGCCATACACAAGCCGTTGAACGCGCAATCGAAGTTGCCAAAGCCAAAGGCGCAAAACGCGCATTACCTTT
>CAXGMH010000073.1:0-8741 GCA_964010795.1 uncultured Alphaproteobacteria bacterium | reverse complement strand
CATCCTTATCTGCAATCTCTTGCAAGCGCTTATCAATATTATCCAAGATAGTCTTCGGCTCTTGATGAATAGCTTCTATTCTTTTCAGCCGCGCCTCTTTAAGCGAGCTGATATCATCTATTGCAATTGAAAGGCGCTCATCCAGCACGCGGTCATGATTGGCGTGCAAGATAGGTGCTATTGCTCTTTCACGAACAGATAAAAACATTTGCCTTTCAATATGAGTAGCTTGCTGCGCCAGCGTTAACTGCTGTTCACGGTCTTCGCCGTTTTTATCTGCCAAATATTGTGCGATTGCCTTCGGCTCTTTGCCCGAAAGCTCGTCCCCGATATCACGTGCGAGCATCAACGCCAGAAGAGGCCGATCTTCTTCGGCACCGATGTTAAGCGCATCAAGTTTTCTCACCAGAACAACGGCATTCGTCATTCCGGTAAAGGCAATATTTTTACCATCCAGCTCGTCCTTATAACGCTCTTTAAGCTCTGCAACGATTGCCTGTCTCATCTCCTGTATCTCTTCGAGATCAGGGTCAGGATCGGTATTGTTGTGATAGACAAGATTGGCCAGAGCATAACCGCTCAGATGGAAGGTCGCATCCGGTGCTTTAAACTCTTGTGGAGGAATACCGTCTTGCTGGGCTTCCTGCATTAATTGCCCCAAAACATTAGGGTCAAGTGACCGACTGATCGAGAGCGCCTTATCTTTTCTCAACTCATCCTGCACACGTCCGGCAATAGAACCGACAGGCATCGCCAGAAAAGCACCGTCTTTCACAGAATCACGAATTTTATCGGCGTCCTCTTGCGCCAGCTCTACGGTCAAAGACCTAAGATCTGCAACGTCTTCAGATGATATCAATTGCGGAATTGTCTCACCAAGATAGCGATTAACCTGAATATCTTTTATCAGTGACTGAGCTTTGAACTCGTTTAGCACTGGATCTTGCTCCAACACTTTATAGACCGCCAAAATGCCGTCAGCTTTGAGCTTTACTCGTCCCTGTTCAATGGTGAAAATATTATCCGCGCCAACGCCTCTAACCGCATGGATAAAGGCGTCTTTAATCTCGTTTTCGATTTGCTCTTTACTCAGCTTTGAAATGGCTTCTTTTTGAGTCTCGCTCAGACCTGTCTCAGCATGAGCTTCCACTTCTGCTTCTGCTTCTGCTGCCTCTTCCGCCTCTTCCTCAAACTCAGCTTCTGTTTCCGCTATTGTTTCGGCAGTATCCTGTTCGATATCCTGCTCAGCTTGAGGTGTCTCTACTCCGTCCGCCTCGACATCGGACACCTCATTTTGTGCCGCAGCCTCTTCACGCAAATCCTCAGCCTGCTCGACAATCACTTCTTTATCTTCTTCTGTATCTAAAACGCCTGTATCAGCCATTCGTCACACCCACTTTATTGTCTTTAAACACACTCGTTTTAACATATATATGTAAATAAAACAAGATTTTTAGCCCAAAAACAAGAAACCCCTTCCTCGCTACTTTCGGTCATTATGCCAAGAAAGCGTTAAGAAGGGGTTACAAAAAAAATATATTTTATGAAATTAAGCCGCTGATTTTTTTGCTGTCGCTTTTTTCGGTGCAGCCTTTTTAGGAGCCGTTGATGCCGCAGGCTGGGCATCATTGGAAATAAAATGCACATCGCGCTGTGGGAACGGAATAGATATGCCCTCTTTGTCAAAGCACGTTTTAATGCTTTCCGTCAGATCCCATTTCAAGGCCCAATAATCAGTTGATTTACACCATGGGCGCACAATCAGGTTCACAGAGCTGTCGGCCAATTCAGAAACAGCGACCACAGGCGCAGGCTCAGCCAGAACACGCTCTTCCTTGCTCAGGATATTTTCAAGCGTCTTTTTAACCTTGGACAGGTCATCGCTATAGCTCACACCGATAACCATATCCAGACGGCGCGTATCATTTGCCGAGAAATTGACGATATTATCTTCAAGGATATGAGAGTTCGGCACAGTAATCACGCGGTTATCAGGTGTCGTCAATGTTGTATCGAAAATAGAAACTTCTTTGACCGTACCTGCTGTGCCTGCTGCTTCGATATAATCACCAGAGCGGAAATGACCGAGCAGGATAATCATTACACCGGCTGCGAAGTTGGACAAAGAACCCTGCAATGCCAGACCAATGGCAAGACCGGCCGCGGCCAGAACAGCAGCAAGAGACGTCGTATTGATCCCGAGCTTGCTCAAGGCCGCAATTGCAACAAAAGCAACACCAAGGCCAAAGGCAATATTACTCAAAAAAGAAGCAAGGGTTTCATTCATCTTGCTACGTCCAAGAGCCGCTTTAATCAAGACTTTGGCTTTTCTGCACAGCCAAAACCCTAAAAAGAAAATAAGGGCAGCAATCGCTGCCTTTCCGGCAAAATCAACAACTGTTGAAATAATTTCCTGCATAATGTCTTCTCCAGATCCTTTTATTCTGTTTTAATCAGTTAGAATTCAACAATAAATTAATTATGGGGAACTTCAAGTGCTGGAATTTCTAAGAGCAGGTAAAAAAAGCCGCCACAAACAAGAAGCAAAAAAACTGGTCACCGATGACATCCGTTTTTCACATGATTTATGGCTGCATATATTAATTGCCCTCGTCCTAGGCTTAGGGCTTGGCCTGTTTCTCAACGGTATCGACTTCGGAGAAGATCTTAATTCTACCGTGTCGGAATGGCTGTCTTTACCAGGATATATCTTTATTGACCTCTTAAAGATGATTATTATTCCGCTTATTATATCCTCAATAGCACTCGGCATCGCCGCCACCCATGACCCTGAATTTTTAAAACGCCTCGGCTTAAGGATCGTCCCCTACTATATTCTAACAACGGCCATAGCGATTACTATCGGGCTCGGCCTTGTCCACCTTATACAACCCGGATCAAATATCGACCCCGCATTACTCGAAAGCACGAAAACACAGGTTCAGACCGATTTTCAGACATTTGACGACCTGACTATTCCACAGCGTATACGTAACCTGATCCCTGTTAACATGACAGCCGCATCGTATCACAGCCAGATGCTTCAGATCGTCGTCTTTTCACTGCTGTTAGGGCTCATCATTTTATCCATGCCAAAAGAGCGCACCCAAACGATCAAAGATCTTTTGTTCTTTGCGCAAAGCGCATCCATGCGCGTCGTCGGTTGGGCGCTTAAGCTTGCGCCACTGGCTGTCTTTGGCCTGTTATCAGGGATTACCATGAAGATCGGGCTGGATGCGCTGTTATCTATGGGCATTTATATGCTAACGGTCATTGGTGGTCTGATATGCGTTCTGCTGGTTTATGCCATCCTTGTCGCTACCCTTGGCGGCCGCAACCCACTCACCTTTTTTGCCGCAATCCGCGAGGTACAGCTCCTTGCGTTTTCGACCTCCACATCAAGTGGCGTTATGCCCCTTACGATGAGTGCCGCCGAACAAAAACTGGGAGTCGATCCGTCGATCAGTCGCTTCGTCATTCCGCTTGGCGCAACCATCAATATGGACGGTACGGCCTTATATCAAGGCGTTGCAGCCGTTTTCCTGACACAAGTCTTTGGTATTGACCTAAGCTTTGGCCAAATCATCATGCTTTTGATTACAACAATAGGAGCATCCATCGGAACACCTGGGACACCTGGTGTCGGGCTTGTTATTCTTGCCACCATCATCACCTCAATAGGCGTGCCGCCAATCGGCATCGCACTCATACTCGGTGTGGACCGCCTTTTAGATATGTGCCGCACAACAATCAACGTCACAGGCGACCTGACTGCTTGTGTCGTCATGCAAAAATGGCTGGGTCATTCTCATGTTCTGGATAATCTTAACCATCAAGCCACTGAAAAAGGCGACCAGACGCCTGAACACTAATCATGTCTGACAGGGTTCTTAAGGTGATAGCGACGCTTCAGGTAAGGATGCGTTCCAAGTGAACGTCTGGCAATTTCCGTGAGGTGATCTGCTTGTGCGCCTTGTGCGCCCTCTTCTGCATCATCCCTGTAATATCTTTTATAATAGCTCGTCTCATCCTCTCGGCGAAGCCAGTGAGCAAAAATGTAGCCAAAAGCAAAACCTGCGATATGCGCCCAGAAAGACACAGATTGCGAAGCCGTAAAAAGCGCCTGATACACATCAAGTGAGAACCACAGCCCGAGAAACAGATAAGCCGGCACATAAAAGAACCATAAAAACGGAACACCGAACAAAACCAATGGAGGCGCAAAGACAATTGTCGGGAAACATACCCGCACACGCACAGAAGGATAAAGCCTGAAGTAAACGCCCAAAAGCGCCGAGATTGCGCCACTTGCTCCAATAAGTGGCATAACAGAGGCTGCGCCTGACAAGAAGACATGAACCATGCCTGAAAAGGCTGCGGCGACAAAGAAAAACAACACATAACGCCTGCGTCCGAACGCATCTTCTACATTGTCGCCAAAAATCCACAAAAAGAGCAGATTAGGCAAAATATGAAGCCAACCCGCGTGCAAAAGGGGATAGCTCAAAAGGCTCCAGAAGCCGATATTGTGGGCGGCAAAATCAGGCAAAACTGCCATTTGTCCCCATATCGCAGCCGGAAGCAATCCGAATTGATACAAAACCGCATCCAGATGGCCGCCTCTGTCTAAAAGGAACTCAAACAAAAAAATAACCGCCATCAACGCAATAAGAGACAGCGTTGCAATCGGCTTTGTGTGATGCGGATTTTCATCGGATATCGGTATCATAATGGATCATAGCTTAGGCCGAAACCGCTGCGGTGACAATGCCTTAAGCACATCTTGTGAAAACGGTTGCGGAATAAGTCCGAGCTCATAGGCAATAATATGCCCCGCCGCCAGAGAAGACAGCATTCCGTGCGAACCATGTGCGATAGATAGATACGTATTATCTTGATAGAAACCGATAAGCGGTAAGCGGTCTTTGGACGACAACCTGAATCCGCACCATCCATCCTCTATCTCTACCTCTTCAGTTAATTGCGGAAATCGCTGGCCGAGCTGATCCAGATTGCGTCGGTGGTCTTCTTCTACCACGCCCTCTTCATCGGACCAATGCTGGAATGTTGCACCAATACACGCACGTCCATCCGCCATAGGAGCCGCATAACCACCATAGCTCAGCACCGGGTGTGCTTGGTCTCTAAACGGGTGCGTTTCGGGAAGAGGCTTTGTGTAGCTGACTTGCCCTCTTATCTTTTGCAAAGGAAGATCGGAGAATGCGTCTTTTGCATGGGCACCACCGCAATACAAGGCGATATCACTTTCTTGCTTAGAATATGAACTCAATTCAAGAGATAAACCCTTCAGATAAAATAGATTTAAATCTTTTGGTGAGGCCGTTCCTGCATTCGGGAATATAATGCCGTCCAAACCTTCATATGAAACAGTTCGGAATATGGTTTCGCTTTGCCCCATAAGCCGCTTAAACTTATCATGTTTTTGAGCCTTATCATTTGCATCAGCAAGATGCAAAATACCGCGGCGATCAAAGCCGATCACGTCACCTTTTACCCCCTGAAAGACCGATTGGAAAAGCGCAAAAGCGCCATTGAGGTAATCAAAAGCCGGAATGCGCGCAGCACCGATCTTTGGATTAATAAGCCCGCATCTATTCGAAGATGCATTCTTATGCAGGGTCGTAGCCCTCTCTTGCACACAGACATCCACCCCTAAGCGGTTCAAAAGCCAGCCCGCGGCCGATCCAGCCAAGCCACTGCCATAAATCGTCACAGATTTCGGCGCGACAGACTCAGTTGCCTTTGGCGCACCCGCCCCAAACCGTCCGGCAATCATGTCCCTTTTCCGGCCAAACCCCACTCTCTTTTCAACATGAAATCCTGCGTCAGCCAAGCCTCGGCCCACAGCACCCGCCGCAGTGAAACTCGCAAACCGCGTGTCTCGGTGCGAAAGCCGCGCCATTTCCTTATACAGGCTCTCTTGCCACATTTCAGGATTTTGTGCAGGCGAAAAGCCGTCCAAAAACCAAACATCCTGAACTTCGTTGAGCGCAGGCAGCGCATCCGCCACGTCGTCAAAAATAAGGACGAGCCAAACATCCGGCGCGATCTGACGCGGGTGAAAACCTGGGAAGGGCTGCGGATATTTCTCCACCAATGCGTCAATACGCTCCGGCCCTAAATTTGGCGAAAAGGGTGCAAGCGAACGCATAATATCTTTTGGCGCAAGCGGGTATTTCTCGACAGAAGTATAAAACAGCCTCTGTCCCGCGCGCTTCTTTTTATCAAAGAGCCGCCACATACTCAGGAAGTTTAACCCCGTGCCAAAGCCGGTCTCACAGACACGCACAACACGGTCTGTTGGCCAGTCCTCGCACAGATCATTTCCCGCGAGGAAAACATGACTCGTTTCCTCCAAACCGCCATGCTTGGAGAAATACACATCACCGAACTGATCCGAGACGGGCACACCGTCTTCGTATTGAATGCTCATACTATTTTATGTAGCCGATATATACGGACAAAAAAAGACCCCGAAGCTCCTTATAAAAAAGAACTCCGGGGCTCACTGTGGGGAAGGAGAACAAAAACCGTGGATAAACGCTGTGACCCGTTCGCGTTTAAATCTTTACTATTCTTTAACCTTTGATATTTTTAAGCTAATCTTTTTAAACTTTATTGTCAATAAAAAATTATCGAAAATAATAAATTTTTTATTTGAAGGGTTTAAAAGGGATGTGATACAGATTATATCAAACAGATAATGAACCAGAAAAAGGGAAGATAAAATCATGCTGACACCCAAACAAATAAAGGCCGCACGCGCATTACTCGATTGGTCACAAAAAGTTCTAGGCGAAAAGTGCGACGGCGTATCAGAACCAACAATCAAGCTGATTGAGAACGAAAAGATTCACTCTACTCCTGGTACATTAGGCATCATCCGCAAGACCTTTGAAGATCACGGCGTTGAATTCCTTCCCCATCACGGCGTAAAAATGCGCAGCTCTGAGATGCGCACCTATGAAGGCCAGCAAGGTTTTGTTGATTTTTACGAAGAGATTTACCAGACATTGCGTATCGCCAAGGATAGACACGTATATGTGAGCAATGTTGACGAGAAAGAATTCGTTCACTGGCTTGGCGAAGATAACGCCGAAAAACATATCCGGCGCATGAAGGAACTAGAAGTACATTCCAGCATCATTATCAAAGAAGGTGACGAATATACGCCCGGAACTGAATTTGCCGAGTACAGGTCTTTATCCAAAGAGCTCACGGGTACAGTGCCTTTCTATGTTTTTGGCGATAAACTTGCCATAATTCTCTTTACAGATCACCCAAAAGTGTTTATACTACATAATAATATTATCGCAGACGCATATAAGGCACAATTTAGAGCCTTATGGGAGCAAGCTAAATAATTGAGTTCATTAATGAGTGATAGAGGGCGATCAGACTATATAGGGCACAAGGTTCTTGTTGCCGCACAACCTGCCAATACCAGCTTGGCGGGGAGACCCTCTTTATCTCAAAAAGAACGAGAAGAACTGCAAAGACGCCTTTCAGACACGCTACGAGGTAAGGCTGACGGCCAACTTAGCGCTTATTTCTACACAGAACCCAATACGGCGAATGACCCTGTGAACGGCAAGTCTTATCACCATGACTACATTGAGCGTAAGGCCTACTACCCAAAAGAAGCAGAAAAAAAGCTTTTCAAGGATCAAGAAGATAAGATTGAGGAAATCGCGCCGGTATCAGACATCTTCGTCTCACTTGGTGGCGGAGACGCTCAAGCGTTTTCAAGCAAGGATATGAAACTGATTAAGGCGTCTAAAGCCACCACAGTTTACCTCGTTGATCTGTCTCAAGAATATCTGGATCAGCAAGAGCGTATCATCAAAGACGCTATCAAAAGCGAAGAATTACCTGTCGGAACACAAGTCGTCAAAATGCGCAAAGATTTCACGGCCGCGGTTAAAAGCCTGAACAGTGAAGGTAAGTTCGAAACGCAAGTCAGTATGTGCATGACAGGCTTGACACTGTTTAATATGGGCGTTCACGACGAGATTAATGACGGCAACTCTTACCGCACGATGATTAACACAATCAACGCCCTGATTGCTCCTTTGCCGCAAAACTCGTCTTTTTACATCACCCAAGATACGACAACGGATAGAGACAAAATTCTCGAAGCCTATGACGCTGGCGAGCTCCTCAATCAATGGATGAAGAATTTCTGGCTCTTTGTACAAAGAGAAATTCCTACGGAGGGCTTGGACGTCTCCCTATTTGAAGGTCGAGCCGTAGTCCCAGACGCGAAAAGCAATCAAATGCAGTTCCAATTCGTGGCGACACGTGATGCGACCTTTATTATCGGTGACGAAGTTTTCGATGTAAAAAAAGGCGATACATTTGTCAGCTTCACAAGCGAAAAATTTGGCATCGGCAAGCATGACCGCGTGCGCGACGTCGTAAGAGAAGCCGGTGGACGCCACGCAAATACTATTCTCGGCGACGACGGCGCTGCTTTGCGCCAT
This sequence comes from uncultured Alphaproteobacteria bacterium, assembly GCA_964010795.1. Lineage (GTDB taxonomy): Bacteria > Pseudomonadota > Alphaproteobacteria > Micavibrionales > UBA9664 > CAXGMH01. Next base: position 237 of record CAXGMH010000073.1, on the reverse strand, counting down.
TTCCGTGTCGGCCAGCCAGGTCCCGCTTAATCTTTTCTCATCTTGACCTCGGCTGCGAACGGTTTAATCTCATTAACCATGAGTATACAAGCCCTTTTATCTGCCTCAGAACTGCCGCATGAAGCACCACATTTTGGTGCCTGGACGGATGAGGATTATCTTCCAGCCCTCAAGCAAGCCATAACGCTGGCCCGCAAACGTATTGACGAAATAAAGAAAAATGCGGAAGAGCCGAGC
>CAXGMH010000072.1:0-9150 GCA_964010795.1 uncultured Alphaproteobacteria bacterium | reverse complement strand
TGAAAGAGGAATTGGCAGAGCTGGTTTCCGAAAACCCTAAGACAGCCTTGCTGCTTGCCAGCGTCGCGGGATACTTGGCTGGAAAAAAGATCGAGAATAGGCTATAACACTATATAACGCAGTAGAAATGGAATTCATTATGAGTAATAAGAATTTAGTTTTTATGATTGTCGTTATACTGGTCGGCTTCACTGTTATGATGTTCATGCAAAATGAGGTTGATTACACGGCTGCTGATAGTTTTGAATCGGCATCCAGCTTTTTTGATTCCATCTTGCGCACTACCAATATTGATAGCGACACACAATAAAAACACGGATTAGCACTTTTCACATACAATTCGTGCAGGAAAGACAGGTCAATTATCATGGCGAATGAAGATTTTCGCTACTCGCAAGACGATGCCCATGTCATGAATAATGACTTTTCTCAGCCCTATGCGCGGCGATCTGTTGGCGCTGTCTTTTTTCTGAGCGTTCTGGCTGTCGCCGTATTACTGTTTGCTGGATGGTATTTCTTTGACAGCGGCGAAGATAATGCAGTCGAGAATATCGCCTATACACAGCAGCAGATGGCAAGGCAGGCTCCGGGCAATCCGCACGCTCCGGATACAGGTCGGAGCGCTGTCTATAATTTCTTTTACTCTATGTTCGAAGGAATAGGAAATGCCGTTGGGGGCGACACCCCTGATTTTGATACGGAAATGTCTTCGACGACACCCACTTCTACTTTTACAGGTTCGATGACAGATCAAGAGGCTTTGGTCGCATTAGAACAGTTCTACAGACAGTTTGACGGGCAAGATAGCGATAGGTATACGCAATCGGTTTTTGACGTGCTGGGCAGCCCTGTGATTGACGAAAACAGCCAAGAGCTTGCACATATTCATGATATCATTATCAGTATCGATAACGGAGAGGCGCAAAGCTTTATTCTGGATAAAGGTGATATGGGTGATGAAACCGATCTTGTGAAGCTTGACTTCGTAGATATGCGTTTGCCTGTCTCTGAGACTGTAACCGCCTTTGCCACAGATAAAGAGACCGTAGAGACTGCTCCTGCGTTTGATTATGAGCAAGATTTTGACGGTGATAATTTCATCAGCCTGCTCTATCTGCGCAATGCCGACATTCTGGATTTTGAAGGCAATGTGATCGGGGGCGTTGATGCGGTCTTATTCGAAAATGCGACGGCTCAAAATATCTATTTCAGCCTCATGCCGCCGGTAAATACAGACATAGCTACTACTGGGTTTATGATTTCTTATGATGCGCTGGATGTCTTGCAGACACGCACAGGCTATGCGCTTAAACTTGATAAGGTGCAATCACTGCATCTGGCCGAACGATTATTTCCCAATTCGGCAGAGCAATGATTGACGGTAATATAAATGGATGCTGGTTGAGTGTGACTGTTTACGATCAGTCGAGGCTCTCTTTTGCCGCATTTACGCGGCGGAGCTGTTCTTCGGGGTGAAGGTCGACCGCTTGCTCACCGTCCGGCCACATATTCTCGTTGGCAGAATCTATCTTGCGGTCTAAATCGAGCGCCCAATCATCAAGAATTCGGAGTTTTTCCTGATCGCTGAGCCGGTCATCCTCCATCAATTGGGGGAGTTTCTTAGGATCTGTATAGGGTTGTGTCTTTGGTTGGGTCATAAATCCTCCTTATTTAAGAGTATCCAACCAACGACCCTTGCCGTAAGTTCCGTCTCTGGGCTATATTTCAGGATAAGAAGAGGAGGAACGATGGCTCAATTGGGTGGAAAGACTGCGGTTGTAACAGGATCAACAAGTGGCATAGGGCTTGGTATCGCCAAGGCATTGGCTCGGCAAGGCGTTGATGTCATGCTGAATGGATTTGGTGAGAGCGATAAGATTGAAACTGTTCGAAAAGAGGTCGAGGCCTTGGGCGTACGTGCCTTGTATCATCCTGCGGATATGACCAAACCGGCTGAAATTCGGGACTTGATTGCAACAGCGCATAAAGAATTCGGTCGTATTGACATTTTGGTCAATAATGCGGGAATACAGTTTGTCTCACCGATCGAGGAATTTCCTGAAGAGAAATGGGACGCCATTATCGCGATTAATATGAACTCGGCTTTTCACACGACAAAGGCGGTGACGCCAATCATGAAAGAGCAAAAATCAGGGCGTATTATCAATGTCGCTTCGGCGCATGGCCTGATCGCCTCTCCGTTTAAAAGCGCTTATGTAACAGCCAAACATGGTGTGGTGGGAATGACCAAGACTGTCGGGCTTGAGCTGGCAGAGCACAGCATCACCGTTAATGCCATTTGTCCCGGTTATGTGCTGACCCCTCTGGTTGAAAATCAAATCGCGGATACGGCCAAGGCACGCGGTATCAGCGAGGATGCTGTGGTCAATGATGTTATGCTTAAGGCGCAGCCGACTAAGAAGTTTGTTACCATCGAACAAGTTGCTGATATGGCGCTGTATCTTTGTTCTGATGCAGCTGAAAATGTCACGGGAACGGCTCTATCCATTGATGGAGGCTGGACCGCGCAGTAGGAGAAAAGCAATGCGATTTTTTGTAATGATGAATGAAGAATGAAGGTTTATGAAATATCTAATCGCTTTCATACTGCTGCTCTTTTCTATGAATGTCTATGCTGATGAGCAATCCGTGTATGATCGCGTCACAGAGCGTGGTGAGATCCGCTGTGGTTACCTTCCATGGAAATATTTTGTCGATATTGATCCTAACACGGGCGAGTTTAGTGGTATTGTCGTCGATTATATGGAGCAGCTAGGTGCTAATCTCGGTTTGGAGATTAAATGGGTTGAAGAAGTAGGTCGTGGAGATTATCCGCAGGGTCTTAAGCAGGGGCGTTATGATGTTTATTGTACGTCTTTGACGGTAACGGCAGAGCGCGCAAGGGTATCTGATTTTGTGCAACCTTTTGTGGTGAGCTTGTTTGAGGTTTTTGTAAGGGATGGTGATACACGCTTTGATTATAACCTTGATGCGCTTAATAGCGAAGAGATTAGCTTTATCGCTGGCGAGGGTGATGTCTTTAGTAAAATTATCCGCAACCGTTTCCCTAAGGCTAGATTGGTTGAGTTGCCGCAGTTAAGTACAGATGCTGACCCTTTGATGTTTTTAGCGACAGGCAAGGCTGATGCCATTGTCATGAATAGCCACATAGGGGCGACTTTTATGCGTAATAATCCTAATCAAATTCGTAAGGTGGAGTTAGATAGTCCTTTGCGTTACATTCCGATTTCTGTCGTGACGAAATATGATGAATATCGCTTCACGCGTATGCTGGATATGGCAACGCGAGAGATGCTCGATAATGGGAGTATGGATCGTATCTTGTCCAAATACGGTGTTATCGGCGATTCATTTTTGCCTATCGCTCCACCCTATAAACGCTAAGCTGCGTCTTATTTATTGCCCGGGGTGAAGCTTTGCTCAACAATCATTTCGGCGGATGGTAAGCCGATAAGTGAAATACGTATGTTCACAGGCGCGCCGTTCGGTGAGGTGATGTCCTGAACAGATTGTAATGTGTCGATATAACGGTCAGCGGCGTCTACGGGCTCGCTTTGATAGACCGGCCGCATCAGCATGAGACAGAATTCATTCTTGTTTGTTTGTCCTAGCAAGTCAGATTGGCGGCGCAGGCGCTTCACATATTTTGCCAGCGTGCCGAATGTTGCTTTTGCATTTTCTTCGCCTTCTTCTGCAACAATCTCATCGTAATTTTCTAATGTGAAAAACAGCAGGAATGTTTTCTCGCCGTAACGGTCTGCACGGTCGATGGCGGCGAGGAATAGCTGATAAATGGCTGATTTTGCAATAACGCCGTCCTTGGACGGATAGTCGACCTCTAAATCAGAGAGGTATGAGCTGAGCTCGGAATAGCGCGCGACATTGTCGATGCGGTGTCGTAAGAGCTTGGTATCCAGAGGCTTTGTCAGAAAGTCATTGGCGCCTGATTTGGTGCAGGCATCGGCATCGGCTTGGTGCGAGCATAGGAGAATATAGGGGTATTCTCCCTGTCTTAAGGCACGGCGTAAACCGAGCACGAATGGGCGTGAATCACTTTGGGGAGACGGATCGAAAAATACGGCGTCAAACTTTTCTGAGCGCAAGCGTTCCAGTGCAGAGTTCTTGACGGGTTCTATTTCCACGCTATGGCCTTGTTCTTGTAGCTGGCTTGTCAGCATCTGAGCGGTTAAGCGGTCGCGATCGATCATTAAAACTTTCATAGAACTTCCAATATTATTAATGTGCTCTTAGGGTGTAAAACCTTTGACATGATCCTACATTAACGCTAATACTTCAAGGCGATTTTTCGGATACCCTTTGCCCGGGTGGCGGAATTGGTAGACGCGCACGGTTCAGGTCCGTGTGGCCATTGCGGCCGTGAAGGTTCGAGTCCTTTTCCGGGCACCATTTCGAAACACAAAAAAGACGCTAGAGCGTCATTTTGGCTTCCCTCTATACTTCACGATTATTTTCCGATAAAACTTAGAATATGGATGTTTTTGATATTCTAGTGCGGTATTACCCTGCCTTTTTAAAAGGTCTGATTGTTTCGATGCAATTGGCAGGGATTATCTGGGCGGTCGGTATAGTGTTTGGCTCGCTGGTTGGGATTTTAAGCAATCGCTTTCGTCTTGTTGTGGGCATTCCGGCGCGGACTATGTCCTTTCTATTGTCTGGTGTGCCGGTTCTGGTCTTTCTTTTCTGGCTGCATTATCCGGCACAGGCTGTGCTCAATATCGTGGTTGATCCGTTTATTACGGCGGCTGCGACGCTTTGTATCGTCAATGTCTTTGCCGTATCAGATTTGATCCGGGCGGTGCTGGATGACTTTCCTCGGCAATATATCACGGCGGCCAAAGTGACGGGTCTAAGCAAATTGCAAACCGTATGGCGCATTCAAATTCCGCTGATTTTCCGTCAAGTGTTGCCCGGCCTTTTGATGATACAGGTCTCAATGTTGCATATGACACTGTTTGCCTCGCTGATCTCAGTTGAAGAGATTTTCCGTGTAGCGCAGCGTATCAATGCGCAGATTTATAAACCGGTTGAGATATACACCGCCCTTGGCATTTTCTTCCTTGCTGTATGCTTGCCTGTGAATGGTTTTGCCCTGTGGCTGAAACACAAATTCACCCGTAACCTCAGTGAGAATTGATATGCGGATTTTATTGACTGTTATAACGATGCTTATTTTTGTGTTGCCTGCTCACGCTAAGCAGAGTGCCTATGACCGCGTGATGGAGACGGGGCAGATACGTTGCGGGTTTTTGACATGGCCGCCGATGCAATATGAGGATTTAAACATGGGCGAGATGGCGGGGCCGATTTCGGACTATGCGGCGGCTCTTGCTGAGGCGCTCAATTTTGAGTTGGTCTGGGCGGAGGAGCTAAACCTGTCCACCTATCTCGCCGATTTAAATGCAGGGCGTTATGATGTCGAATGCGCGGGCGGCTGGCCAACCCCGGAGCGCGCCAAGCGTGTCATTTACCTTCAGCCTGTGTTTTTCGTACCCTATTATATTTATGTGCGCGGGGATGATGCGCGCTTTGACGCGATCGCCGATCTGAATGCTGAAAACGTCACCATGGCAATTATGGATGGTGAAAACACCAGCCAGCTGCGCGACCATATGTTTGAAGACACACAGAGTGTGGAAGTCCCTGGAAATGGTCAGGTCTCTGATTTGATCTTATCGGTCACGACAGGCAAGGCGGATTTCACAGCACTGGACACGTTATCCGCCCATCAATTCCTTGAGAATAACCAAGGTGAGATAAAGCCGATCGGCGCGCCTGTCCATATGATCCCGATTTCTTTATCAGTGGCACAAGGTGAGGTCGCGCTCAAAGAGATGTTAGAGACCACGACCAATCTGATGCTGTATAATGGCGAGATTGATCGTATTTTGGATAAATATGACCCCGAGCGCAAATTCTACAAACGCCGCCAGCCCGCGTTTGAGGAGTGAATATGCTCGTAGCAAAGGACATTCATAAAAACTTTGGTGATAAAAATGTTCTGAACGGCGTTGATCTTACCATCAAGCCGGGAGAGATCACGTGTGTGATCGGACCTTCGGGGACGGGTAAGACAACGCTTTTGCGGGCGCTGGGCTGTCTTGATTATTCCGATCGCGGGACTTTGGAAATTGATGGTGAGCGCTTTGACTTTCCTTTGGCAAAAGGCGCAGCACAGCCTCATCCGTGGCCGAGGCTTACCGTTGTTTTTCAGGCGCTTTTCCTGTGGCCGCATCTGACTTTGCGTGAAAATATTATGCTGCCTGCAAGCAAGTATAATGAAAAGGCCGAACAGGATCTCGAGGGGCTGATCGAGATTTTTGATATGCATGATTTTATTGATAAATATCCCAATGAAGCCTCAATTGGTCAGCGTCAGCGTGTGGCGCTTGTGCGGGCGCTGATCCTAAATCCGACATATATCTTGATGGATGAAATTACCTCGGCGCTCGATGTTGAACAAACGGCGAAAATTCTCAAGAAACTATCGCATCTTAAAGACCGCGGGATTGGTGTTTTTCTTATCACGCATGAGCTTGGCTTTGCTCGCCGCGCAGCCGATCACGTTGTGTTTATGGATGGCGGCAAAGTTGTGGAAAGCGGAACGCCGGATATCTTGGCCAGGCCTAAAACCAAACGCCTGAAGCAGTTCCTGAATATGGTCGAAGAATTCATGTAAGAGGTGAGGGCTTAAAAACACTTGTTTTCTTTATAGAAAATCCGTAGTCTCTGGCCATGACAATTTACTTATACAAAAATGATTTGCCGCCGGAAGTAAGTTTCGACGGCTCTGTTGCTATAGACACGGAAACCATGGGGCTCAAGCCACACAGAGACCGCCTCTGTCTTGTGCAGATTTCAGCCGGAGACGGAGAAGCGCATCTGATCCAGTTTGATAAAAACAGCGATTACAATGCACCACGGTTAAAGGCCTTGTTGTCTGACCGCTCTGTGACCAAAATCTATCACTATGCGCGTTTTGATGTTGATGTGCTCGAGCGTTATATCGGCGCTGCGGATGGTCCGATTTTTTGTACTAAAATCGCATCAAAGCTTGTGCGTACTTTCACGGACCGTCATGGTTTGAAGGAGCTATGCCGCGAGTTGTTGAGTATTGATCTATCAAAGCAACAGCAGTCTTCTTATTGGGGCGCGACTGAATTGACGGAAGAGCAGAAGAAATACGCGGCGAGCGATGTTTTGTATTTGCACGCCATCAAGGACAAGCTCGAGTCTATGCTCAAACGAGAAGGCCGTTTAGAGCTGGCACATGAATGTTTTAAATTTCTACCAACCCGAGTAAGGCTGGATCGCTATGGCTGGGACGAACCCGATATCTTCGCACATTGATAACCTCTCCGTGTCTTCACAAGAAAAGGACATAGAGGCCGGAACACGCGTTTTGCAAAAAGAGGCAGAAGCGCTTTCGACACTGGCCTTGGGTCTGGATATGAATTTCGCCAAGGCGGTTGAGGTGATTGACCGTATGAAGGCGACACGCCGCGGGCGCCTGATCGTCACAGGCATGGGTAAGAGCGGCCATATTGCACGCAAAATCGCAGCAACCATGGCGTCTACTGGCACGCCGTCCTTGTTTGTACATCCCGGCGAGGCCAGTCACGGTGATCTCGGTATGGTCACAGAAGATGATGTTGTGATCGCGTTGTCCAACTCCGGTGAAGCACCCGAACTTTCGGATATGATCCACTATACGCGCCGTTTCGGTATTCCGTTGATTGCGATGACGAAAATGCTGGGATCGACACTGGGTAAGGCGGCGGATATTCCGTTGATTACGCCGGATCTACCCGAGGCTTGCCCGAATAATCTGGCGCCAACAACATCAACGACGATCATGATGGCGCTTGGCGATGCTTTGTCTGTGGCCTTGCTTGAGCGTATGGGGTTGACTGAGGAAGACTTCAAGATCTTTCATCCGGGCGGTAAGTTGGGTAAAAAGTTGATGCAGGTCTCTGAGCTGATGCTTACGCCTGATGAACTCCCGCTTGTAAAGCCTGATGATAAAATGAGCGATGCCCTATTGGTCATGTCCGAGAAAAATATCGGATCGGTTCTAGTAATGGAAAACGATAAACTTGCGGGTATCATCACAGATGGTGATTTGAAGCGTCATATGCGCGACGACCTTTTGTCACGACAGGCGAAAGAGATTATGACGACCAATCCGAAACATATTGCCAAAGACGCTTTGGCGGCTCAGGCTCTGGATGTAATGCTCAACGCATTTGATAATCCGATTTCCAGCTTGATCGTTGTTGATAGCGAGAAGGATGAAACACTTGTCGGCCTTATTCGCCTGAATGACTGTCTTAAGGCCGGAATAGCCTGATCTGACTGGCAGGCTTTCGGATGCAACAAGATCACAATAAAGAGCAATCAAGACAAGACAGGTTAGCCAGCCTTACGGATAGTAAGAAAGCGCAGGCTTCTAACTCTCAGGCATATTCTGATTTTGTGCGCAAAATGCGCAGGCTTTTGCCGCTGCTTCTGGCGCTGATACTGGTGGTGCTGTTCACATGGCCACAGCTTAATAATGCGTTGCCTGATTTCAAGGCAATGGATGTTGATGTTGATCTGCAAAGGGCGGAAAACCTTTTGGTGTCACCGCGTTACAGTAGCCGTGACAATGATCTGCGCCCTTATATCGTGACAGCGCAAACGGCTCAATTCCAAAGCAATAAGCCAGAGCAAATTCACTTGCAACAGCCTCAAGGCGAGATTGAAATGCAGGAAGGCTCTTTGGTTCGCGTTTCCGCAAAGGCGGGGCTTTACGATCAAAAGAAAGGAACGCTTAATCTGAGCGATGATGTCACAATTGTGCATTGGGATGGCTTTGTTATGGAGACGTCCGAGCTTTACTTTGACCTGTCGTCGGCGAATGCGCGTAGCCGTGATAATGTGCATCTTTATTCACCGCAGATCGATTTAAAAGCGCAATCTTTAAGTATTGAAAATGAGAGCCGTTTGATCCGTTTTGTCGGGCCGGCAAAATTGATTTTATATCCGGATATGACGGATGAGAATTTAGGGGGTATGGATGATGATTAGAGCGTTGAATATAGGTATTGCGGTATTTGTGATGGCCCTGGT
>CAXGMH010000071.1:0-9281 GCA_964010795.1 uncultured Alphaproteobacteria bacterium | reverse complement strand
AGAGCCGAGCTTTGAGAATACGATTGTAGCTCTGGAGACTTGTGACCCCGAGCTAGGCCGCGTCCTGTCCATGTTTTATAATCTATACAGCGCCCATACAAATGATACGCTGCAATCTCTGTCCCAAGAAATCGGACCGATGGCATCTGCCTTTTCCAATGACATTCTTCTCGATCAATCTTTGTTCGAGCGAGTCGATGCCGTCTATCAAAAGCGTGAAAAACTGAATCTAAGCAAAGAAGAGCAGATGGTTTTGTATAAAAGCTGGATCGGATTTGTCCGAAACGGCGCGCAGCTTGATGATGAAGGCAAAGCACGCCTTCGTCAAATAGACGGGAAGCTTTCGACACTCAGCCCGAAATTCTCTGAAAACGTGCTAAAATCCTCGAATAGCTATCAACTCATCATCGAAAATGAAGCCGAACTTAGCGGTTTACCGGAATCGGCAAAAGAGGCCGCGCAGGAATCTGCCGAAGAGCATGGTATGAAGGGCAAATGGCGCTTTAACCTGGATATGCCCAGCTACATTCCGTTTATGACCTACGCAGATAACCGTAATCTGCGTGAACAAATGTGGCGAGCGTTTAGCGCCCGCGCCTATGGCGACCAATTCGACAACAGCGATATCATCAAAGAGATACTGGCTTTACGCCATGAGCGCGCCAATTTGTTGGGCTATAAAACTCATGCTGATTACGTTCTCGAACAGCGTATGGCCAAAGACACGCAAACCGTGATGGATTTCATTGACCGTGTATTGGACAAGGCCTTGCCAAAAGCAAAATCAGAACTTGAAGAGCTGAGCACCTATGCAAAGGCACAAGACGGCATTGATACGCTCAAGCCATGGGACACTGCCTATTACTCGGAAAAACTCAAGAAAGAACGCTTTGACATTGATGACGAAGCCTTGCGCCCTTATTACAAGCTGGAAACCGTTATTGAAGGAATGTTCGAACACGCCAACCGTCTTTACGGTCTCGACTTTAAGCAAGATGAGGAAGGCCGCTTCCCCGTCTATCATCCGGATGTACGTGTTTACGAAGTCACTGACCAGACAAGCGGCGAGTTTGTGGCTCTTTATTACCTTGATCTTTTCCCGCGCGAGAGCAAACGCGCAGGCGCATGGATGAATACTTTCCGCTCCCAAGGACTCGAAGAGGGAGAAATCAAACGCCCGACAGTGGTCAATGTTTGCAACTTCTCTAAACCGGGAAGAACCAGACCCGCGTTGCTTTCTCACCGCGAAGTTGAAACACTGTTCCATGAATTTGGCCATGGGCTACACGCCATGCTATCTGATTGCACATATACCACTGTCGCCGGCCCATCTGTTCTATGGGATTTTGTCGAGCTGCCCTCCCAGATGAATGAGCAATGGACGTTAGAAGCGGAAGTGCTCAACCGCTTTGCCAGACATTACGAAACAGGCGAGACAATGCCCGAGGCTCTGATTTCAAATCTACGCCAGTCACAGCAATTTATGAGTGGCTGGCAAACTCTGAGGCAACAAAGCTTTGCACTGCTTGATATGAAATTCCACATGAGTGATCCATCGCAGATTGACGATGTATCGGCTTTTGAGCGCGAGACTATTTCTCCTTACACACTCATGCCATATGAAGGCGGATGCATTGTGCATTCCTTCTCTCACATTTTCGCAGGCGGATACTCGGCCGGCTATTACTCTTATATGTGGGCAGAAGTTTTGGACGCAGATGCTTTCGAAGCATTCAAAGAAAATGGCCTATATGACCGTGAAACAGCCGACAAGTTCAAAACACTTCTAGCCAAAGGCGGCAGCGAAGAGCCGATGGATCTTTATATCGCTTTCCGCGGCAGAGAGCCGAACGAAGCCGCATTATTCAAACGTCGCGGCCTTACGGACACGGCAGAAGATAAAGCTGCTTAACGGCTTAAGCGGCTCTTGAGTTATAAATTAAAGTAAAGATTATTCCGTGATATCGACAGGTTCAATCTGGCTGTGATCCGGCTGATCCTCAGATCCGCCCAAAGCCTTATTGTTCACGCTTTCTGTCGCAAAAACCTGCCATTGCTGGTAAAGCGGACGAACAAAATTGATAAGATCATCATATTCCGCAGCGGGATCGTCCTTTTCCAGAACCTCGGCCAATTTGATAAAAGCAATGTTATAGAAACGATAGAGATAATCGCTATAATCTTGGGCCTCTTCATTGTCTTTATCCAAAGTGGATTGAAGAGCCGCCAGTATATCAAACGTATTGGCGTTGATTTTGACCATTTCTTCCAGATCATTGCTTTGATAACAACGCTTGGCATCATGAAGATTTTTAACGATTCCTTCATACAGCTTCGCTGTAATTTGAAAACCATTCAAATTCTCTTTATCCGCTTGTTTATAAGCGCTCGATGCTTGCTGGTAAGGGTTTTTTGTCATAGATGTCATATTACCTTGCGTTTGTGTGTACATCATTAATCATCTCCACGCTGTACGTCAAGCACAGCCTTAATTTGGTCGATTAGAATTTCGGCGGCTTGAATACGAGCCTCTAATGCAGCCAAACGGTTGATCTCACGCTCTCTCCATGCATCCGCACGGCCACGGATCTCCGTCGCTTCCTCAGTAAAGCCAGTATTTAGCTCTTCCAGATTAGCAATAGTTGTTTGTATATCACCACCAACAATATTGGCGTTTCTATTGCTGACCTGATACATTTTATCCGCGACACCTTGCGTAATATTCACATTGATCGTCGCATTTTCACCGCCGATATAGGTCAGTGTCAAACCTGCATAAATTGTTCCCTCAGCACCGATCAAACGGTTGCCCGATATCTCAAAGGCCGCATTATCACCATCTGCACTTACGCCAGTGATAACACCACCTGACGTGGTCACATCCAAAGAAAAGTTAAAATCGCGGTCTGTATTATTTCTTGTCACCTGAATATTCGGGTTATCGAAACTGACTTGGGTTTCAAATAATGCCCGCACAGAGTCAAAGTTATTCAAAAGCGCATTATCAAGCGTTGCTGCATCACTGACACGCAAACGGTTATCTGCATCCAGAGTAATGCCGATTTGGCGCAAAGTCTCAATTCCAGCCGCTGTTGATACATTCGTCCCTAAAATATCCTGCAAATTGCTTGATAAATCTTCGAGTGTATTTTCAGAGAACAAAACTGCATCCTCGGGTATGCTACCATCGGCGTTTACCTGCTCATTTTGAATAATAAACTCACGCAGAGCATTATAAGATTCAATAAAATCATTAATGGCTGTTTTCGCCGTACTCGTATCATTATTGATTTCCAAAGAAATTGTTGCGCCCGGCTGCGCCGATAAAACAGAGAAACTCACGCCATCAACAACATTTGTGAAATCATTAGACGAATTAGTGATTTGAATACCCTCAAACTCAACGATCGCAGGACGTGATGTCGACACACGGTCCGTATATGCTCCACCAGCATCTGTAATGCCAAGGACTTCAAACATATCATCGCCAGAAGTAACTGTGTAATCAATAGCCTTACCCGTCTCATCTGCACGGATCAGAAGGCGGGACGTATTTCCGTTAGAGATAATTTCCGCGCTAACATTAGTTTCGGATGAACTGTTATTAATACGCGCAACAATATCATTAAGAGACATATCATTCGTTATAGAAATATTAACCGTTGCCTCTCCTGCAAGACCGATATCAAACGCACCGGAATGCCCCAGCGCCGCATTGCGGTCCGCAAAAGTCCCGGCAGCACCCGAACTTGCCACTCTTTCGGCTGACGCTTTTTGAATAGTGCGAATGTCATAATTTGTTGTACGCGCACCGTTTTCAATCCCCACAGAGATAACACCAAGAGGATCAATGCTGGCATCCGAGGACTCGAGTGTCCCGCTCCTTACGTCCCAGCTATTGCTCTCAAGACCTAAGACATCATAGACACGGCGTAAATTACCCACCGAATCTGCTAGTGATTGTGTTAGATTTTGCAACTCACGATAGGCACTAATTTTCGCCGAATTTTGATCAATACGCACATCCAAACGGTCTGCACGCTGGCTTCTTTGCTGATAACCAGCATCGAGCAAAGCCCTTGTATCAAGTCCCGAAGCGAGGCCTGATACAAAGGTTCTATTCCCGATTGTGTTTACTGAACTGGTCATGTTCTCATTCTATCCTTTAATTATTAATAAAGTCTATGCAATGGCCATGCCATAATACGCAACCTTATTATAAAACGAAGACGGAAAAGCCTCCTTTTCCGTCTCCGCTCGTCTTTACCTCGAGGTAAGAGACATGTCGCCCTTACCCTATTTTATCGCAGGAGTGTCAGAAGCGATGATGTCATCTGGTTGGCCTGAGCCAGACCAGCAATCGCAGCCTCTGTTTGTACTCTTGCATTTGTCAGTTTGGTTTGCTCAGCAGCAACATCCACATCCATAATGGACGATGTCGCAGCAGCAGTGTTTTCAATCGCATTCGCGATCACTTCACCGCGGAACTCAAACCGAGACGCCAAGGACCCGACCGTTGCTCGGTGACCGGAAATAGTCCCGATCGCCGTATCAACCGCTGTCAGTGCAGTTTCTGCGTTAGCAGTAGTTGCACCCGTTAGGTCATCATCGTTGAGTCCCAAAGTCGTAGAGTCAACGTTAACAGCCGTAAGGTCAACAGTTACCGTATTGGTCGCTTCAGTACCGACCAAGAACGTAAAGTTGTAACCGCCATCAAGCAACGAGTCGCCGTTAAAAGTAACAGACGTTTCGATCTGGTTGATTTCAGCCTCAAGCTGCTGGAATTCTGAGTCGATGTAACCACGTGTAGTCGCATCCACAGTACCAGTTGCAGCTTGCGCAGCGATAGACTTCATTCTTTGTAGAATGTTTGCAACCTGACCTAAACCACCATCAGCGATTTGCAAAATTGCACGTCCGTTTTGCGCATTTGTCGCAGCCTGTTTGAGGACAGCTACATCCGCGCTCAACTGTGTACCCACAGCCAAACCGGCAGCATCATCAGAGGCCGTAACAATGCGGCTACCACTGGAAATCTTCGCCAGCGATTTAGACTGCATCGCAGAGTTTTTGTTTAGGAAGGTAAGTGCTGTGTTAGCAGCAGTATTGGTAGAAATTACAGGCATAGTAAGTTCCTTTCCTAAGGGTTAATGTTAAGCCGAGATTCTTTCGGCCATATCAAGAGGGGTAGCCCGCCTTCAACAGGCTAGCCCCACTTAATTCTTAATTTATCGTAGAAGCGTCAGGAGGGACGATGTCATCTGGTTGGCCTGAGCCAGACCAGCAATCGCAGCTTCTGTAAGCACTCGAGCATTCGTCAGATTTGTCTGCTCGGCGGCAACATCGACATCCATAATAGAAGACGTCGCAGCAGCTGTGTTTTCAATCGCGTTCGCGATCACTTCTCCACGGAACTCGAAACGAGACGCGAGAGAACCAACTGTTGCACGGTGACCGGAAACAATTCCGATTGCAGCGTCGACACCTGTCAAGGCGGCAGTAGCAGCAGTCACAGTTGCACCAGTCAAGACTTCATCATCAAGACCGAGGGACGTGGAGTCCACGTTAACGCCTGAAAGGTCAACAGTTACCGTATTGGCCGCTTCAGTACCGACCAAGAACGTAAAGTTGTAACCACCATCAAGTAACGAATCACCGTTAAAGGTAACAGACGTTTCAATCTGGTTGATTTCAGCTTCGAGCTGCTGGAATTCTGAGTCAATGTAACCGCGTGTTGTAGCGTCAACTGTACCAGTTGCAGCCTGTGCGGAAATTGTCTTCATTCTTTGCAGGATGTTTGCAATCTGACCGAGACCACCATCGGCGATCTGGAGAATTGCACGACCATTTTGGGCGTTTGTTGCAGCCTGTCTGAGGACAGCAACGTCAGAGTTCAACTGTGTTCCAACAGCCAAACCAGCAGCATCATCGGATGCTGTAACAATGCGGCTACCACTAGAAATCTTTGCTAGGGATTTAGACTGCATTGCAGAGTTTTTATTGAGAAATGTTAATGCTGTATTTGCAGCGGTATTGGTGCTAATAACGGGCATTTGGGTACTCCTTTCCTAGGGTTGTCTTGCGCCATAAATGCGTTAGCGCGGATACATTACGGATTCTACCGGTAAGTTTTTTGTATCCATACTCTTATAATACATACCATATCATTAAAAAAAAGTTAAAACCTTTTTTCATTAAAAGGGTAAAAACTTCCCTATCCCCTCTCAAACCCCACCCCCTTGCCTATGCGCCCCAGTAACCCAATGAAAAACAACAAAAAAACTTTTTTGAAAAAAAATAAAAAAAATGCGCCACCTTTTTATTTCTGACCCGTGTAAAGGGTATCGATCAAAAAACAAGGACTTTAAAATGAGTATCTCCGCTCTAACATCAACAGGCTACATCAACCCCGACAAGAACAGCACAGGCGGCGTTGGCAATGAAAGTGACGCTACAAAAGAAGCGAAAGAGCGTGGCTTTGACTATTTACAGCTCCTATTAACACAGCTGGAAAATCAGAACCCGCTAGAGCCAATGGACACCAAAGACTTAACGAATCAATTGATTCAGCAAGCCCAGCTTGAGCAATCTATTAACACAAACGACAAACTTGACGCTTTTTTGAAGCAGCTTGAAAACAACAGTGGCTTCTCAACACTTTCATATATAGGTAACCGCGCCGAGATCCTGAGTAGTGGAGCACCCGTCCAAGGAGGAAAGGCTGAATGGGCTTATGTCGTAGACGGAAAAGCCGCCGAAGTTTCACTGACAGTTATCGATAGCGAAGGCCGTATTGTTCACAATGCCGCAGGCTCATTAGAACCGGGCGCCCACAAATTCACACTTGATGTCAGCGAGCTGGATGAAGAGATACAGGATGGCGAGGGCTTGACCCTTCTTGTTGGCGCTATTGATAAAGATGGCGAGCCACTCCTCAATACTGTCACGGCTTTTGCAAATATAGATGGTGTCGATGGCACAGGCAAAAATGACCTGCTTACTGCCGGCAACTTGAAATACGGACTCGACAAAGTCTTAAAGATGTCACAAGCGGATAACGCTCAAGTGGCAGATGCCGTAGATCTACCGGATGAAACCGATGAGACAAATGGATCTGAAGACCCAGGAGAGACTGAAGAGTCCGAAACAAACGAAGAAAACACTTAAATCTAACGCCTATAACAAACGCAAGAATGCTTAAAACACTCAAGAAAGGAGATCTGTTATGAGTTTATTTAGTGCACTAAACGCGGCCGTATCCGCCCTAAGAGCCCAAGGGGCAAGAATTGCCGCCGTATCGGAAAACATCGCAAACACATCCACAACAGCCTACAAGACAAGAGACATGAACTTTCGTTCTCTTGTGACATCCACAGGCAGCGGTGCACCGTCAGGTGGTGTTTTGTTCGACACCTTCCAGAACCTAAGAGCACAAGGGCTTGTGGAATCCACAGGACGCGCAACCAATGTTGCCTTGAACGGGAATGGTTACTTTGTCGTAGCAGACAACCCTTCAGCAACCTCCTCTGGCGTAGCTTACAGCCGTAACGGTAGCTTCACCACAGATAAGGACGGCTTCCTGATTAACAGTGAAGGCTACTATCTGATGGGTCAGCCAACCGATGCACAAGGCAACCTTTTGACAGCAAACGCAAACGATTTGAGCTCTTTGAGCCCAGTGAACACGCAATCTGTCAGTGGTTCCGCACAGGCGACCACAGAAGTTGAATTTGACGCCAATATTCCGGCTGATGCAGCACCCGCCGCGAGTTATGAGACTTCTTTCGAGATCTACGATAATTTGGGCGTGAGCCACACGATCGGAATGACTTGGACAAAAACAGCAAACCCGAATGAGTGGACACTCAATCTCGGCGACCCTGCTTTAACAAATACTCCAGGGACGACTTCCGGCTCTATCGCAAATAACAGCTTTACGATCCAATTCAACGGAGACGGATCATTGAACTCGATCGTACCAGCGACCAATGACCTGATCGAAGTTGACTTTACAGGTCCTGGCGTATCCGGCTCATCAAATGTCACATTCAACTTGAACTTGGGTACACCAGGTGCAACAGATGGTGTGACTCAGTTCTCATCAAACTCCACTGATCCACAGATTGCCATCTCTTTGGTCGACCAAAACGGTGTGCGCTTCGGACGATTAAGTGAAGTTCTGGTTGATGATAGCGGATTGGTTTCAGCCCTGTTTGATAACGGATTGCGTCAGGCAATTTACCAAATTCCGGTTGCAACCTTTGCTAACCCGAACGGCCTTGAGCACTTGGAAGGAACTGTATACGCAGGGAACCAAGCCGTCGCCGGTAACTTCGTCCTGAACAGACCCGGAAGCGGGAATGCTGGAACGATTACGGCCTCCGCGTTAGAGCTCTCATCTACAGACTCTTCAGAAGAGTTCAACAAGATGATTGTTGCCCAGCAAGGTTATTCCTCTGCCGCACAGGTTATCTCTACAGCCGATGAGATGTTTGACAATCTTATCAGAGCCGTACAGTAAACCTTGGGCTTATATATAACCTAAGATAAGATAAGCGAATGAGCGCATTTCTTGAAACGGTAGAACAGCTAAGAAACGAGATCACGCAAGCACAAATCGAGCGCTTGAGTGATCTCCTCAAGGCAGCACCACTCGAGGCATATCTCGAAGAGATACCCGAAGATAAGATCCAAGATGTGCGCTCAGCGCTTCCTGAAATAATTTCGGCACTTAATTTGCATATAGAAGATATGAAAGCCGAAAAGGACGAGATTGAGGCAAAAGTTGCTCAGTCAAGAAAGTCCGACAAAGCCTGCCTTGCCTATGCAAAAGGGCGAGATACTGAAAAGTAAAACAAAGGAAGGACGCAAAAACCATGACTCATAATGCCGCACATCAAGCGCAAAAGACGCCACAAAGCCCTGCCATGACCAGCGACGCCTTTCTTGACTTTGCTGAATACCTCTATGTGATTTTAACCCATGAAAACATGGTGATGATGAATAAAGGCGCGCTGAGCGTCGAGAACCTAATGGGCTATAAACGCGGCCTTCTGGAGCGCTTTGACGCACAAGTCGAAGAGATTAAGGCTCGCGCCCTTACTCAAGATAGTGAAACAACCACGGCCAATGAAGAGCTGCAATCCCTTATGATTGCCGTACGCAATATTCAAAAGGCAATCAAATTGAATGTGTGCTTGCAAAAGGCTCAAAGATTACAAGACCGGGCAGAAATGAGCGCGTTGAAACAAAGGCTCAATGCGGCCCAAGACAAAAAGGCC
>CAXGMH010000070.1:0-9960 GCA_964010795.1 uncultured Alphaproteobacteria bacterium | reverse complement strand
CGTTCTTGGCGTCCCCGTCGAGAGCAAAGCGCTCAACGGCTTGGACAGCCTGTTATCTATTGCACAAATGCCCGGCGGCATCCCCGTCGGCACGCTTGCTATCGGTAAAGCCGGCGCAAAAAATGCAGCGCTATTGGCTGCCTCGATCATAGCACTGCACGATTCCCGTATTGCCCGAAGCCTTGATGACTGGCGCGCAAAGCAAACAGACTCTGTCGCAGACGCGCCAAAAGACGAGGCATAAAAGTTATGAGCGGACAACCTCTCCCCTATGAACTGAGCTGTTGTGGAACGGCCATCCCCGAGGATTTGCCACCATTACCGAATAAAAAGCTGGTCTGGGTCTCCGCCGGTGTTTTAATTGACACAGAAGGCTCTGTCTTAATCGCCCAGCGCCCCGAAGGTAAAGCAATGGCCGGATTATGGGAGTTTCCCGGCGGCAAGATCGAAGCAGGTGAGACACCCGAATACACGCTTTGCCGTGAATTGCGCGAAGAACTCGATATAAGAACAGGGGAGAGTTGCTTGCTTCCTATTCATTTCCTCTCACACAGCTATCAAGACTTTCATCTGTGTATGCCTGTCTTTGCCATTCGCCAATGGATCGGCACACCACAGGCCAAAGAGCATAAAGCCCTTCAATGGGTAAAGCCGAGCGAACTGTATAAAATCCCGATGCCTGAGGCTGACAAGCCTCTGATATCTGTGCTCATTGAACTTTTGGAAGCTTCGCGCTAGTTTTATGTTATGAGCTCATCCGCCTATGACATTCAAGAATTCTACAGCACAGCGACAGGTCGTTTTGTGCATCAGGCGATTACAAAACAGCTAAAACAAACAACGATATTCGACACACATAATGATGCAAGCCAGCGCCATTTGAGCCTTGGCTTTGGCTTTCCTTTTTTTGAAGGCCAGGAAAAAGCGAGCCCAGACTTTACATTTCTTCCTCCCGAGATGGGGTTATACGGATGGGCGCCAAACGGACAAGATATTGGAAAGCACCGCTCGGGAAAGAACCGTTGCGGCATATGCCGTATCACAGACCTTCCTCTCCCTGATGAAAGCGTTACGCAGGTTTTCATGATCCATTGTCTCGAATTCATTGATGATCCGGAAATGGCTCTGAATGAAATCTGGCGTGTTCTTCACCCCGAAGGCCGTCTTATTATGGTCGTACCGCATCGCGGCGGATTCTGGGCCAGCCGTGACACCACCCCCTTTGGTCAGGGGCGCCCCTATTCTCTTTCTCAACTCAAAGATAATTTACGCAGCGAGAACTTTGTCTGCGAGAAAACACTCACGGCACTGCACACCCCACCGTTTAAAAGTCGCATTATGCTCAACGCTTTTGGTTGGGCAGAGCATCTCGCACAAACCGTGCCTGTATTTCCTGGCGTGTTTATCGTCGAGGCATCCAAGAAAATTTATAACCCCATCACCGCACGCAAAAAACGCCATCCTGTTTTATTGGGTGATAAATTGCGTTGGATCGACACACCAACCCCACAGCCGGGCTAGCCAGCTGGGTGAAACCTAATCTTTGGAACTATCTCGTAAACGGTTAGAGGCCGTCTCCAGCTGCTCTTCGAGAATCTGCATAAAAGTATTCTCATCCAGACCCGGCTCAATGACAGGCAATATCTCAAACGTAATCGTGCCTGATTTCTTCACGAAACTATTCCGCGGCCAGTAAGAGCCTGTATTAGCAGCGACAGGAACAACAGGAAGCCCAGCCCCCTTATACAGCTTTGCTATTCCGCGCTTATAAGGTTTCTCAGCGGGTGTATCACTTGGATAAACACGCGTACCCTGCGGATAAATCAAAAGATTTTTACCGCTTTCAGCCAGTGTCTTAGACGCCTGTTTAAGCGAAACAGCCGCCTTACGCAGATTGGAGCGATCAACGAAAATGAACTGCATTTTCTTAGCATACCATCCCCAAAAAGGAATATCGCCCAACTCTTTTTTCAAAACCATGATCGATTCAGGAAAAAGAAGTTGTGCCTTCAGCGTTTCATAGGTCGATTCATGTTTACAGGCGATAATGACATTTCGGTCTTTAGGGAAATTCTCCCACCCCTTCACCTCGTAATCCAGCCCAAGGAAAAGCTTTTCCATTACATATATCCCGTGGTTATACGCACGGGTCACGTACATAAAACCGCGATAGGGCAAAAGCAAAGTCCAAACCATCCCGACAGAAAAGAATGTCGTCCATATAAAATAGAAAACATCAAAAAACGCACATCGCAAAAGACGCGAAACTTTAGCCATAAACTTCTACCAATCTCTATATCCAGTTAGATAAAAAATACTCAATCTGCACCAATCGGAGCTTTATACTTTCCGTGAGAACAATACGCCAGCTATTTATCTCTCGCGCTTTAAACGACTCGGGCTGCACAGCAACATACTGCACCTCCAGATCGGGCGCGTTGAGGGAGAATTCGAATTTAGCACGCGGAATATGATAATAAGACGTCACGAGAATAGCCCTTTTAGCCCCAAGCTCATCTGCCCAGCGCGCAGAGTAAATCGCATTTTGTCGGGTATTTTGTGCCTTTGCATCCAAGGCCACACAGCACGCTACCTTTTGCTCGCTCAAAACAGCGTTCAAATCGCTGTGGAAGCTTGCAGTGGTCAGATGAGGATGCGTCCCTGAAAGCAGCATCTGCTCTGCCATTCCATCCCTCAAAAGCTCGGCTCCGACACGCACGCGATTGGTTCCGCCCGTTAAAACAATAACGACCTCTGCTTTTTCAACAGTAACTTTTTGATTATGCACCGCATAATAGCGCATCTCGAGAAAAACAGGCAAAACTATGGTGGATAAAGCTATCAGGCAGATGCACACAAGCCCCAAAGAACCGACGCTGCCTGTCTGCCTACGCATTTAGGCCATCCCTCTTAATGACTGATACGCTGTAAGACGCGCAATCCATCCTGATAACAACATCATCGCAGCAGGAACACAGGCAAAAGCCAAAATCCGTACACTCGACAAAAAGCTCTGGGCATAAACGACCGATTGATCCGGCAAACCAAACTGCAACACAGCAAATAAAATCAAAAAGCCGACCACAACCCCGATGACGCAGCCCTTTAAGACAAGCCATAGACTATGTCTTGAAACCTGCCCTGCAATGTAGCTATCTGTTGCGCCGATAAGATGCAGAACAGCCAGATCCTCTTGCATAATTTTAAGACGCGCACGCACACTTGAACCAATTACCAGACTCATCACAGCAAAGACAATCGCAAGGATGACAATCATAGCGCTTTCGCCCCAGCTTATCGCGCGCTTAAGCACATCAAGCCAGTCTCCTCTTGTTTCCACACGCGCAAAATCAAAGCGTTTTTCTATAGACTTTACGAAAGCAGAAACATCGCTTCCCTCTTTTAACTGAACACTCAACAATCTCGGATAAGCGATACCGAGCTCTGAGAAGTCCTCACCAAAGATATCAACCATAACGGCCTGAACATCCTCAGCCCCCATGACATCAAATCCAGCAACGTCTCTTTCTTCGTTCAGCACAGAGGCGAGGTGCTGCACACGCTCATCAAGCGCGGCATTGCTCGGTAAATCCTGTGCATCATCAGTACCGTTTGCATCCATTGATATCTCGATAACAAGCTGCCCTTCAAGCGTTCCCGTCCAGCGTGCTGCCACATCCTGCAACAGGAAAAATCCGGCCAGCACCCAAATAGCCAGCATTGCCAGTATCGCAGACAACCTTAATTGAAACACCGCCAGAGAGTCTTGCGGCATGGGAAGGTTATATCGGGTTTTGCGCCTTTTGGTTCTTGGTCCCGGCGCGGCTGTATCTTTCAAACTCATGCGACCTCTCCTCTTTGAAGATAGGCGGCGGCACTTTGCTGGGATAAAGATCCATCGTCCAAAACAAGAAGCGGATGCTGAAAACGCTCTATGATTTGCGGAGAGTGGGTTGCAACGACAATTGTCGTCCCCATTTTGTTTAATTGCTCAAATAATAACATCAACCGCGTACCGATACGGTCATCAAGGTTTCCTGTCGGCTCATCAGCAAGGAGCAATCGCGGCTTACTGATGACCGCTCTTGCAATCGCGACACGCTGCTGCTGTCCGCCGGAAAGCGTTGAAGGTAATGACTTCTTATGATCGGCAAGGCCGACCCAATCAAGCAATTCTTCTACATTGCGTTTCACATCGGCTTCAGAATATCCCAAAAGACGCAAAGGCAAGGCGACATTATCAAAGGCATTCATAGAAGGAAGCAATCTAAAATCCTGAAAAACGACCCCTATCTTCTGGCGCATCTCGGTCATTTCTTCACGAGACAGGCTGCCGATATTGTTATCAAACATGGTAATCAAACCGCGAGTCGGCTTCATCCCGAGATATAGGAGCTTGAGAAGCGATGTTTTTCCGGCACCGCTTCGCCCTGTGAGAAAGTGAAAAGAGCCTCGTTCAAGCCTGAAAGATACGTCTTCCAAGACTTCCGGGCCGATACCATATCGTAAACCTACGTGTTCAAAACTAATCATGGACGGATTGTGCGATCATTCCTTGGGATTTTCAAGCTTAGATCACAAAGGCCGCTTGCGGGCTGAGGATAAGCTTCCTATACTTTCTTAATGATAATTATTTGTCCAAATTGCTCTTCCCGCTATCAGATGCCTGCCGACGCCATTGGCGAAGGGCGCAAGGTTAAATGCAAATCATGTCAGCATATTTGGTTCCAAGCCCCTATTGACGTGCATCAGGCAACGGAAAGCACACAAGACACAGAGGCAAGAAATTCAGCTAGAAACACCCAAACAGAAAAGAGTTTTGAGCAAAGCCTGAGCGCCGAAGATGTACCGCGCGCGATTCGCCCCGATCAGGCAGCGGAGAGCGATCTGGGCATTACACCTGCCAAAGCGTCAAAAGATGACAGCGCATCAAAATCAATCACAATCCCTCTTTATTCCGCAGGTGGCGTTGCAGCCTTGTTTATACTCTGCCTGTTTGTTTTATTCGGTTTCAGACACAGTCTTGTCCATGCGCAGCCAGGTATGAACGGCTTTTACGCTCTTTTCGGAGCCAAAGTCTCGCTTCCCGGCACTGACCTAGTTTTTGACCGCCTAAGCCACTCTGTTTTAGCCGACGGCACAACCCTGCGAATCAGTGGCTCTCTCATTAATTTATCTGAGAAAAAGAGACAAACCGCCAATATCGAACTTATACCGCTGGATGAAAACGGAATCATTTTAGAAGATCCACTCGTCTTTTCTTTGCCAAAAACATATATAGACGGAGAAGCGCAGCGCGGTTTTTTACTTGATTACACGAACTATCCGGAAAGCCTGCGCGATATCGAGCTAGCCCTAACGCTTGAAAAAGCTGGTTTCGAAGGCCGCCTTGTCGATGAGGCTCTCAGCACGGCCATCACACAAGAGCCGGAAATCATCATTCATGAAGGCACGCATGAAAACACGGAACAAACAGATATAGCCCGACCTGTTGTAAATCCGCACCAACTGCGTCTCATCACAGATGAAAAAGCCACACCGCCTCCGCATGAGGATCAAGGCGCAGTGATGCAATTCCATATCCACGAAGACGCACATTAAAACAATTTAAGGACGGATACGATTATGAGCCAACCAGAACAAAAAACAGGATCTTACCGTATCGGCATTTACCCCGGCACCTTTGATCCGGTTACAAACGGCCATCTCCATATCATCAAACGTGCGGCCAAACTCTGTGACAAGCTCATCGTCGCTGTGGCTGATAACGCTCCTAAAAAACCGCTTTTCACACTCGACCAGCGTGTTCATCTTGTTGAGCGTGATTTAGAACCGTTAAGTGAACGCGGCTACGATATCGAGGTTCGCGCTTTTGACAGACTGCTTGTCCATTTCGCAGAAGAGGTCGGCGCTCACATGGTGTTTCGCGGCCTCAGAGCCGTTTCAGATTTCGAATATGAATTTCAAATGACAGGTATGAACGC
Source organism: uncultured Alphaproteobacteria bacterium (assembly GCA_964010795.1). GTDB lineage: Bacteria > Pseudomonadota > Alphaproteobacteria > Micavibrionales > UBA9664 > CAXGMH01. The sequence goes on along the minus strand of CAXGMH010000070.1, from coordinate 3,976 downwards.
CCAACTTAACCCCGAAGTGCAAACACTTTTCCTTATGGCCTCAGATAAACACCAATATGTGTCCTCAGCATTTGTAAAGGAAATCAGCCGTATGGGCGGGGATGTCAGCCCCTTTGTTTCTGCAAAAGTAAAAGAGGCATTAATTAGAGCGCAAAACAAGTCATAAAAAGCTTGACCTCCATCAGTGAAATCCTTATGTTCCAAATTCGTTTGAAATAACGTCCCACGTGACCGCGTAGCTCAGCCGGTAGAGCAACTGACTTTTAATCAGTGGGTCGGGAGTTCGAATCTCCCCGCGGTCACCATTAATTTCAGTCACTTAGCAAATATTTTGTAAAAAACGTTAGAGTTTTAAAAACTCTAACCGTTAAACCTCTGCTGATTTACATATTTTTTCTTGACACTTTCTTGCGCACCAAGATATGTTATGCAAAATTAAATGGAGGCTGTTATGTTTTATAAACCCAAAACCTATGATCTTGACGAATTGATGGATCAGCATGAGGATTATATCAATAACTTCAAGGACATATTCAAATTATACGCCTCCGGGAAACACCCCACCCTTTATATGAACATAATATTTGCGGCCGACACTCTAAGTGGGCAGGCCGACATCCCAGTGCGTCTCGCTTTTGACATACTTTATACCGCTCTTAAAGCTAAAGATGAGAACAACGTTTACAGCAAAAATGAATTCGAAAATATAGTAAACGCCATTGTTACGGAAACTGAGACAAGTGAAACAGAAGCCCTAAAAACAGCCTTCGGAGCAAATGAAGAACAAATAAAAGCCTTCAGAGATGCACAACGCAGCGCTCTGGGTATTAGCAGTCAGCAACAACTCGCAGCATTTCTAAAATCGCGTTTGCAAGCGATTTTAAGAAACGCAGGAGACATGGCCAATCACTCAGACAACAACCCCGTAAATCGACGACGAGGCTACCATAAACCTTACAAGCTGATGCTGAATGGCCAGCCGCGTGAAAGCCACTTCAGGCAAAAATAAAATCCTTATAGACTTTTCTGATTTCATTCAGTATCTCTCATTACTTTGCGTTGGGATAAGAAGCAATTCCAATAGACTCTCCTGCTTATCTATGCCATTAATACGGCATGAAAGAAGAGGATTACTATGAAATTTTTAGCTTTAATGACATTACTAATAGGGAGTTTTTTTATGAGCGATCAAGCCAGTGCACAAAATGCAGGCGACACACTAATCATGGAGCTTGAAGACGGAACAGTAACAATTGAATTACTGCCTGAACTTGCCCCGAACCATGTCGAACGCATCAAGACGCTGACAGCTGAGGGTTTTTATGACGGTGTAGTTTTCCACCGCGTAATTGACGGCTTTATGGCGCAAACTGGCGACCCGACAGGAACAGGCATGGGCGGATCAGAATTACCCGATCTTTCGGCTGAATTTACCAACACTCCGTTTGAGCGCGGCACACTCGGTATGGCTCGTTCCTCATCACCAAACTCAGCCAATTCACAATTCTTCATTATGTTTGATGATGGCCCATGGCTGAACGGTCAATACACTGTATTCGGTCGTGTTGTCGAAGGTATGGAGCATATTGACGCCCTTAACCGTGGCGAACCGCCTGTTAGTCCTGATAAAATCGTCTCTATGAAACTGGCGTCTGAATAAAGAATATGCCGAGCCGTTCAGATCTCCCTTGGTGGAAACGCTGTGTTTTCTATCAAGTCTATCCCCGTAGCTTCTTAGATACGAGTGGCAATGGTGTTGGCGATCTGAACGGCATCCGGCAAAAACTCAACTATATCGCCGAACTTGGCATTGAGGGGATATGGATATCCCCCTTTTTTAAATCACCGCAAAAAGACTACGGCTATGACGTAAGCGACTATCGCAAAGTCGATCCTCTTTTCGGCAGGGATGAAGATTTCAAAATGCTGCTTGATGAAGCGCATAAGCGCGGCCTCAAAGTACTCGTCGACCTTGTCTTAAGCCATACATCAGACCAACATGACTGGTTCCAAGAAAGCCGTCAGTCCCGGAACAATCCGAAATCCGACTGGTACGTCTGGGCCGACCCTAAACCGGACGGAAGCCCGCCCAATAACTGGCTTTCCGTCTTTGGCGGCCCTGCCTGGAGTTACTACGCCAAGCGCGGTCAATATTGCCTCCACCAGTTCTTAAAAGAACAGCCCGATCTCAACTTTCATAACGAAGATGTCCGCAATGCGATTCTGGATGTGATCCGTTACTGGTGTGAACAAGGCGTTGACGGTTTCCGTTTTGATGCGATCATTCACACCTTCTCAGATCAAAAGTTACGCGATAATCCGCCCAATACAAGCGGCGTTTCCATGACACAATTCGGCGGCCCCGATCTTTATAATATGCAACAGCATATTTATGACCGTAACCTGCCGGAGGCAGAGGCCTTTACAAAAGATATCCGGAAACTCTTGGATGAATATCCGAATATTAAAGCTCTCGGGGAAATATGCTCGGAAAAAACACATATTGATGCCGCCGCATATTGCGGTGCGGATAAACTTCATAGCGCCTATTCATTCGAGCTTTTGAAACTCGGGTTTGATAAATTCAACGCTTCCAGCTTCAAAAAAGCTATGGAAGAAACAGCAGCGCTTGATTTCTTTTGGCCAAGCTGGTCATTCAGCAATCACGATATGATCCGCAGTGTTACACGCTGGAGCAAGGAAAACTGCGCCAATCGCTCAGCTTTGGCAAAATGTTTAAATGCCCTGCTGCTCAGCTTACGCGGAACCCCCTATCTCTATCAGGGGGAAGAGCTTGGCCTGCCGGATGTCCCCCTTGCCTTTGAAGAGATTCAAGACCCTTGGGGTATTTTTCTTTGGCCGGAATGGCAAGGACGTGATGGTTGCCGAACGCCTATGCCATGGACAAAGGACGCTCCCCATGCAGGCTTCTCCTCCGCCGAAAAGACATGGCTCCCTGTTCCACAAAGTCATGCAGACCTGGCCGTTGATACACAGGAAAGAGATGCAAACTCGGTTCTGAACGTCACGCGCACGCTCATTGCTTGGCGCAAGGAACAAGATGACCTTATTTCAGGTGACATTGCCTTTTATGATCTAGGCGAAGATATCCTTTGTTTCCGCAGGAATAGAACGCTTTGCGTTTTTAACCTAAGAGATGAGACATTTGATATCGAGCTGCCGACTGAAATTCGAGAAAATCTTAAGCTATTTAGCCTCATCCGAAGTGGAAACCGTCTTCGCCTCAACAGTTTCGGCTTCGGCTTCTTCAGTATTTGACGGTTCATGAGCCTTAACATCTATGCTTTCGGGCACCTCTTCGCTCTTTTCATCGCCCTCAACCATATCAGAATCATCTGACCTGCCTTGATTCAAAAGCACAGGCACTTCCAGAATTTCCGCAGCCTTTGTCAAGCGTCTGGCCAAGGCATTGATCCGCCTTGGGTCATTCAGCGGCTCTTCCAGTTGCAATATAATCGCTGCGCGATCCTCGCCTGCGACAAAAAGAGGCTTTGCAGCCTTGATATTAAGGATATCCTGAAGCACATCCAAACGCTCAGGGATAAGCCATGCTTTCGTTAGAGCTTCATTTTCTGTACCGATCAAATTCTCAGCATTCCATTTCTCATGATCGCTTACCTTAATACGGTGCTCCAGATTAGCTTGCCTGAACACAGCCTGTTCAGCGCGGCGGCATACAATCAAAGAAAACGGAAAGGTATGGCGCAACTCCATTTCAAAAGCGAGTGCTTTACGCTTTCGTCCTGTCGCATCAACATCATCCGCCTCATATGCCCTCATATAGAAATCACCAAAAAATCCTTCCATTTCAGGGGACTCATGGAATTTATTAGGATTGTACTTTAGCTTATATTTCTTAGCGAAGGCTTCCCATGCACGCTTTTGCAAGAGCTGAACGTGCAGCCCCCACCAAGCAAAACCCAGTATGGCAATGGTAAAAATAAGCCAGAGAAAA
>CAXGMH010000069.1:0-10050 GCA_964010795.1 uncultured Alphaproteobacteria bacterium | reverse complement strand
GCCTGACCATGCCGCCTATCGTATAATTGGCAGCAAGACAACACCGCTCCTGCCTCCCTTTGGCTGGCTGTTGCTAAGCCTGCTCGCCTTCACCCTGCTTTGGTGGCGCGAAGGCCGTGTTAAGCAATATAAGGACTTTAATCATCGGTAAGTTGCTCTAAAGACGTCTTCGAGCTATAAAGAAAAAACCTATTATTAGTAAGAACTGCCTAACTACTTAAAATCATCATCGGTGAGCTGTTCCGAAGACTCTTTCAAATCATAAAGAAAGTCATAATCAATAATTATTTTTTGCATATCCTCCCCGCATACGGCCACCTTTGCGCGATCAATAAAAATAGAGACAGGGAATTTTTTTTGAAGGTTTTGTATGACACGCACACAAATCTCTGAACCCAGGACACTATATTCCACATCTATATATATCCGTGTTTTTACATCCTGAGCAATTCTCTTATAGCGCACCTCCTCAAAATCCGGATCGCCATCTAAATCTTCTTTAAATTCAAATGTCAGTGTTTTTCTTTCATCCACTTTAATGGCAAGCGCCTCAGCGTCAAAAGCCTCATAAAACCCCTCAGGAAACGTTTCTAGAGCCTCTAAAATACTCTCTACTAAGTCTTGGCGGGAAATTACAGCCGTCGAGTAGAAATTGTGTTTTGAAAACGGTATCTCAACCGTCAATATAGAACCTATTGCAAATGCACTCATTTCATCCCCCCATCTCAAAACATAAACACACCCTTTGCGAGAGGCAAGTACACCCCTCATATACAAAAAAAAGCGGCCTGCGGCCGCCCTTTTGTGAATGGTCGGAGTGACTGGATTCGAACCAGCGGCCCCTTGCACCCCATGCAAGTGCGCTACCAGGCTGCGCCACACTCCGACTGAGGGCAAGTATAATGATAAAGCCCTTTTATATTCAAGTAGAAATATGCCGCTTATTTTTTCTTAACGATAGAGCGCATCTCTTTAAGCTCACCCAGCATCGCCTCAAGAATAGAGCGCTGCTTATTGGTCAAGCTTGTCTTGCGCGCAGGCAGTTCAACCGTCTCATCATAAGAGATTTGCGCGACCGGCGCCGGTGCCGCCTCAATAGATCCGCTTTCGATCAGGCCGGCAACGATCTGGTTTTTGGTTTGACCTTTAAAAAGCTTTTGTACACCTTTGATTGTATAGCCCGCTGTGTATAGAAGGTGGTGGATGTGCTTTAGCAAAGCGACATCCTCGGGGCGGTAATAACGACGCCCACCGCCACGCTTAAGCGGTTTAACCTGTGTGAATTTTGTTTCCCAGAAACGTAGGACGTGTTGTGCAACATTAAGTTCTTCTGCAACCTCGCGAATTGTGCGGAACGCACCCGGCGCTTTTTTGTCGCGTGCATTGTTCAGACCGGAAACCTTTACGATTTGTGCCGGGTTCATCTGTCTGCCTGATGCTTTACCGTTTGGCCTCTTTTGTGAAGAAGTCGTGTTGCTCATAATATATCGTCCCTTTTGTGCTTTTTATTTTTGTTTTATGTCACACACCAACAGCTCTATTACTGTCGTATTCTTACTTGCCGTTCATCATATCCTTTAAAACATGAGACGCACGGAAAACCAGAACGCGTCTAGGATCAATCGGAATTTCCTCGCCTGTTTTTGGATTACGACCCATTCTTGCATTTTTTTCACGCACGCTAAAAGAGCCAAAGCCGGAAATCTTAACTGTCTCACCGTCAATCAGAGCGGTACAGATTTCTTCGATTAGAGCCTCGATAAGGTCAGAAGATTCATTGCGGGACAGCCCCACATCCTGATAGATGGCATCAGCGAGATCTGCGCGTGTTAACGTCTGATCGGACATATCTATCCCTTTTCTTATTTAAAGTATATCTTTACAAAAGCAGAAAAAAGAAAACGCGTCAAACGATATTTGATTCGGTATCCCCAAATTATTCAGAGATGTAAGTATGTTATGCGATTCCGTTTATCAGAGCGCTTAGCTCAATTAGCGTGATAAGCTTAGAGGCGCATCAATGCAGAGCCCCATGTAAAGCCGCCGCCTAAGGCCTCGAATAATATCAATTCGCCAGGCTTAATTCGCCCGTCACGCACAGCCTCATTAAGCGCCAAAGGAATTGAAGCAGCCGATGTATTGCCATGTTTATGAATTGTCGTGACAACACGCTCCATGCTCATATCTAGCTTCTTCGCCGTTCCCTCAATGATACGGATGTTCGCCTGATGCGGCACAAGCCAGTCAATATCAGCGGGTTTCAGGTTATTAGCCTCCAAAGTCTCATCAACAATATCAGAAAGATATGTCACTGCGTGTTTAAAGACTTCTTGCCCCTCCATATGGATAACACCGCTCTCGCCCGTAGTGGCTGTACCGCCAGAAGTATAAAGCAAATCCTTATGCGCTCCGTTGGAATGTAGGTGACAAGAGACAATGCCGCGCTCACCCTCTCCTTCTTCAGCAGAAAGAATAACTGCCCCCGCACCATCACCAAACAAGATACAGGTACTGCGGTCATTCCAGTCGAGAATGGCTGACATTTTCTCAGCCCCGATCACAAGCGTATTTTTGGATCGGCCTGCCTTAATCAATGAATCTGCAACAGACAAAGCATAAACAAAGCCAGAGCACACAGCCTGGACATCAAAGCCATAACCATGTGCAATGCCCAAACGGCCCTGAAGCTGAACAGCTGTAGAGGGAAATGTCTTATCCGGTGTGGTTGTCGCAATAATAATTGTATCAATCTCATCCGCCTTCATACTGGCATGATCCAGAGCCTGTCTGGCGGCTGCTTCCGCCATATCCAGAGTCGTCTCATCTTCAGCTGCAACATGGCGTTGCTCAATCCCTGTACGCTTGACAATCCAACTATGAGAGGTCTCAACACGTTCGGCCAGTTCATGATTGGTCACGATTCTCTCAGGCAAATAACTGCCACACCCCTTAAACACTGATCTAATCACAATTGCCTCACCCTCTATTATCTTTGTTATTTCGTGCCGGCTTTTTTATCTTTAAGCGGCGTTGATGATACAGGCGCCTCGGCCTGACCGCCCTCTTTCGAGAAAATATCCTGATCCATTAGTTTCGCAGTTTCGCGCGCCGCTTCTTGCGTATAATCATTGCGAGCCATTCGCGCCCCCACTTCAATCGCACGTGAAAATCCATATGCATCCGTCCCGCCATGGCTTTTCACACATATGCCCTGAAGCCCCAAGAATAAACCGCCATTATAATCTCTTGGATCGAGGCGTTTTTTAACCTTTAGCATCGCACGCCCCGCAAACATCAAACCGATTTTGGCCATCAGAGACGATTGAAATGCATCACGAATAAACTGACGAGACATTTTGCCGACACCTTCGGCAGTCTTAAGCGCGATATTACCTGTAAAACCATCGGTTACAATCACATCGACAGTCCCTTGCGCAATGTCATTGCCTTCGACAAAACCATAATACTCCCCCGGGAACTGACGGGCGTTGGATAAAATCTCCGCGGCCATGCGAACCTCTTCATGCCCTTTGGTTTCTTCAGAACCGACATTAAGAACTCCGACCTGTGGGTTTTCCACCTTCATGACCAGCCTCGCATAAACAGCACCGAGCACGGCAAATTGCGCAAGGTTTGCACCGGAACATTGAATATTCGCGCCAAGATCAAGCATAAGCGTCGGATTTTTCATCGTGGGAAAAACACTGGCAATGGCCGGTCTGTTAATCTCGGGCAAAGGCTTAAGGGCAAGCTTGGCCATAGCCATCAAAGCCCCCGTATTTCCGGCAGATATAACACAATCTGCCATACCTTCTTTTACCGCCTGAATAGCCAAAGCCATAGATGACGTTTTGCGGTTACGCAAAGCGCTGGACGGCTTTTCATCCGGTGCGACAATATCATCGGTGTGATGGATTTTAATATGTTCTCTAAGCTTGCCTTTGATCTTAACAAGCTCTGCTTTGATTTCTGATTCACGGCCATAGACATGAAAAGTCACTTCATCGGATTTACGCAAAAGATGCGGAAGAGCACGAGCCAATCCGGGTATTGTGACGGGCGGACCAAAATCTCCGCCCATAGCGTCAACAGCAATGTTAATATGAGAACTCATAACGTGGGTATTCTAACCTTCTTCCCGCATCATGGGAAGGCTCAATATTACTAAGTGAGATTTCCCGTCCATGGCCCTCGCCAAGGGAAGACAGATTAAAAACGACTGAGACTTAGTCGCGTGGGTCAATCACCTGACGGCCACGGTATGTGCCGCTTTTTAGGTCGATATGGTGACGGCGCTTAGCCTCACCTGTTTCTTGATCTTCAACCCAGTTAACCGTTTTCAAAGCGTCATGTGCACGACGCTGATCTCTTTTTTGCTTACTGATCTTTTTCTTTGGAACAGCCATTTTCTTTATCCTGTTTTACAAATTTATCTCTTGAACGCGTAGTGATACGCAATCTCGCGCGCTCTTGCAAGAAAAAATTGCACAAAGCGCTACACTCTCTCTTTAACCCTCTTTGTCTTTAAGCTTATCCTTAAGCGCTTCCAGCTTTGCAAAAGGGTTTTGCGGCAATTGCGCCTCGTCCTCATCGGCCGAAACAGAATCATCTCCAACCGGAAAATGCTCATCGTCAGCCTTTGGGAATGGATTTAATGCCAAAGACAAATACTGCGTTACTACCTCGCCAAGGTCAACCTGACCGCCTTCAATCGGTTCAGGGTCGTCACGTTCATCAAGGAAAGACACTTCCGGGTCTTGATTCTCCATGATGTGCTCTTGCCTTTTACGAGCAAAAGATACAGCGTTTGTGTTCTCTGCAAAAAATGCCTCGAAACTATCTTCCACCTCTTCTTGCACAGGCGTCAAAGACACTTTGCTTTGCTGAGTAACCACGCCCTTCAAAGTTCCCTTAACCGCTATAATAAACCCTTGTATGCGCTGCACGCTCACAGTCGCGGATAAGGCATCGACAGAGACAATATTCAAACGCTCAGCCAGCGCCTCGCGAGAAGCCGCATCAGCCTCAAGCTCGTAACGCTCGACCTTTTCATCAACTTTATCGGCTCTGATTTTATACGAAAATTCAGTCATATTTATTCTTCACTCTTAGTTACACTTACTTACCGGTTTACTCAAACTTCGGAAAACTGACCTGACCGGACAAAAGCATTTCCACCGCTTGCCCGTCAAGTTCTGCTTTCAGTTTTTGCAAATACTGTGCTGTCACAGAAAGGCTTTCTTCCGAAACAGTCTCTTGTGTGCCGAAAAGGTTACGGCGCAAGGCATTCTTAAGCGCAGCCCCCGAATCTTTATCCATTTGCTCAAACCCCTCTTGATAAGCATGAAGACGCCCATTCAGGCTCTTCATTAAATGCTTCATGCGTTTAGGGATCGTCATGTCACCTATACCGATTTCCCGCAAGGATTGGTCCATATCCGCAAACATGGCATCAAACAAAGCCTGGGACAGATCGACCGCCTCTTCGCGCTCACTCTGACTTTCAGACAATCGAAGCATAAGCATTCCGACATAAAGGCTTAGCACTTCAAAACGTCCTTGCAGGCTGTCTGGAACGTCATATTTTTCGAAAAACACAGGGTTCCGCGCCGCATCCATTGCTGTTGCGTATAACTGAAATGCAGACGCCTGATAAGGCTTGTCTTGTTTTTTAAAAATGTTAAACATAGATATCCTTATAAATACTATAGGTTAATAGATTAAATGGAGTGTTTTCGCCCGATGTTCAAGTCTTTTCGTTTTATCACTGCTGTTTTGGCCCTTATCCTAACCGCAGGCATCTTATCAGCCTGCAGCCAAACACGCGACACGCATGGCAATCTTTTGACACAAGAGCGCATTGAACTGATTAGCGTTGGCCAGTCTTCAAAAGCTGATGTTATCCGAGCGATCGGAACTCCAACGACAAAGGCCGCATTCAATGACAACATCTGGTACTATATCGGCCTTGAGACCGTCAGACAGGGCTTTCTCGACCCCAAAGTTGAAAACCGTCAAATATATATGGCACAATTTAACGAGAATGGCCGACTGGCGACCTTCGCACCTGTCGAAGGTGAAGCGCTGGATATTCCCATCGTTTCTCGAGAAACACCGACACATGGAACAGAACTTACCGTTCTTGAACAATTTGTCGGCAATCTAGGCCGCTTTAATTCTGATATGAATGAAGACCGTCAGGCGCGTTAATCAACCTCTCCACAATCAGCCAAAGACCTTGATTGGCGTATGGTCTTGCAGGCCGAGTAGATAGCGCTGCATTTTCTCAGGCTCACGCAAACGCCCTTCTCTTCTAAGCTTATCGATTGCCGCTTCACGAATATGTGCATCAGCAAGCGCGCGTTTTTGATCTTCTTCAAAAACACAGGTTGCGCGCTGTCTTGATTGTGGCGGCTGCCCCCAATCGCTCTTAGGCCTTGGCCCGACCCCGACCTGTCTGTTAAAGGCGCGGGCGCTTAGCATCTTATTCCGTTGCCCCAGATTAAATCCCTCGGGCTCACAGCCAAATTTTTGCTTACACAACGTATAAAGACAACACGCCATATGAGCTGCCAGGCCGATCTCAAGACGTGCGGCAAGAAACGTCACTTTATCCTCACGACTTTTTTCAGCCGAAAGATCATGCTTGTAATTCAAATCGTAATCAGAGCTAAGGCGGTTAAAATATTCTGTCAGTGCATTATACTGCCGAGACACAGCCACATGATCGTTACCCTTAAGCCTATAATCCTCAAGAGTAAAATCCGCATCCCACACCGCCAAAGACGAATTTGCCACAATCACTGTCATGGAAAGGTAATTTACACGAGAACATTAATTATGTCTATTTTTATTTGACACTCTTCTCATTACTTTCTAATGTGAGAAAAATTAGGAGATAGATATGAAGGATTTCTTAAAAGGGGCTTTTTCTGGCGCAGTATATAGTACCGCTTTCACTGTGGCCACTTCAGTATTATATACTTCTTTTGGACTCACCATGGGGATGGCAACCCTAGGGGGGCTTGCAATAGGTATAGCAGCTGCCGGAATTACTGCAGGCGCTCTCTCAATAATGCTACCTTCAGAAGAAATGACTGATGTTCCGTTTGTGGGCGGCTTTTTAGCTGGTAGCCTTGGAACGCTTATTGCCATACCTCAAGTAGAATCTTTGATAGGTATAAATTTTGTAAGACCAAGTTTTGAATTGCTTGTAACGCCTTCTTAATTTCAGTATCCCATTAAAAAAGCCCCGCTCGGTTGAAAACGGGGCTTTGCTATTTTCCGTTAAAATATAAAGGCGGTTAGGCCATAAACTTGGCGATGATCGCAACCATCAAGATCGTAACGATATTGGCAATCTTGATAAGCGGATTAACCGCCGGGCCTGACGTATCCTTATAAGGATCACCGACAGTATCACCGGTAACAGCCGCTTTATGCGCTTCCGAGCCTTTGCCGCCGTGATTGCCTTCTTCGATATACTTCTTGGCGTTATCCCATGCGCCGCCACCAGCGGTCATAGAAATGGCTACAAAAATACCGGTCACAATCGTACCCAGCAACATTGCGCCAACGGCCTGAAAAGCAGCCGTCATGCCGCCTACCAGATTAACCAGCACAAACAGCAAGATCGGTGCAAGCACAGGCAAGAGCGAGGGCACAATCATCTCGCGGATTGCAGCTTTGGTCAGAAGGTCAACGGCACGGCCGTATTCCGGCTTGCCGGAACCGTCCATAATGCCTTTAATGTCTTTGAACTGACGACGTACTTCAAGCACGACATCCGCCGCTGCACGCCCCACGGCTGTCATCGACAACGCGCCAAACAGATATGGCAAAAGACCGCCGACAAATAAGCCAATTACGACATAAGGATTGGTCAGCTCAAAAGAAATATCGGCAAAATCAGGCAGATAATGCTTGATCTCTTCTGTGTAGGCTGCAAACAAAACAAGTGCTGCAAGACCTGCTGAGCCAATTGCATAGCCCTTTGTCACGGCTTTTGTTGTATTGCCGACCGCATCCAATGCATCTGTTGTCTCGCGCACTTCTGCGGGCAGATCAGCCATCTCCGCAATTCCGCCTGCATTATCGGTCACAGGGCCATAGGCATCCAGTGCCACGACCATCCCTGCGAGTGATAGCATTGTTGTTGCGGCAATCGCTATACCGTATAGTCCCGCAGCGGAGTATGCCGAGAAGATACCGACAACAATAATCAAAACAGGTATCGCCGTTGCCTCAAGAGAGACAGCCAAGCCCTGAATGACATTTGTGCCGTGCCCTGTCTCGGACGACTTGGCAATCGAACGAACAGGACGATACTCGGTTGAGGTGTAATACTCGGTCGCCCAGACGATAAAGCCGGTCACAGCCAACCCCGTTATCACACAAACGCCAAGGTCGACACCTGTGATTTCCACGCCAGAGCTTGTGAAAACACTCGTATTCCAGCCGAATAGGTGCAACAGGTAACCAATTGCTAGCGCCGAGATCACAGCAGATGCAATAAAGCCTTTATACAAGGCTCCCATAATATTGATCTTGCCTTTGCCCTGACGAACAAAAAGCGTTCCAATCACAGATCCGACAATACAAAGTCCGCCAATAATCAAAGGCAGGTTCATAAAGTATGTGACATCCGATCCCGAGAAGACACTATAGGCAATCAACATTGTAGCAACAACCGTCACTGCATAAGTCTCGAAAAGGTCAGCAGCCATACCTGCGCAATCGCCGACATTGTCGCCGACATTATCCGCAATTACGGCTGGGTTACGCGGATCATCTTCGGGAATACCCGCTTCGACCTTACCAACGAGGTCAGCGCCAACATCCGCACCCTTGGTGAAGATACCGCCACCAAGCCTTGCGAAAATTGAAATAAGTGACGCACCAAAGCCAAGGGCCACCAAGCCCTCAAGCGTTGTTCTCGTCTCAAATCCCATCTGCTCAAGAACGATATAATAAACACCAACGCCAAGCAGTCCAAGACCAACAACGAGAAGCCCCGTAACAGCACCGGCCTTGAATGCAACGTCCAAAGCCTTTTGAACACCTTTTGTCGCCGCCTGTGTCGTACGGACATTCGCACGCACCGATATATGCATACCGATATATCCGGCTATGCCTGATAATACTGATCCGACCACAAAACCTATCGCGACGTGCAAACCCAGCAAGAATGCCAAGGCCACCGCAACAACAACCCCAACAAGGCCGATCGTCGCATATTGGCGGTTCAGATATGCTTGCGCCCCTTCTTGTATCGCACCTGCGATTTCTTTCATGCGCTCATTACCGCGCTCATTTGACAATACGCTCTGCACTGCATAAAGCCCATATAACAAAGCTAATATGCCGCACCCAACGACTGTGACTTCCATTAAACCGAACATAGATATGCTCTCCTTTCTGTTGAACTCGCTGCGCAAGTAAAATACCGCAGCGACACCTTTTTAATTTCAGGTATATTTAGAAAGACGCAATTTTATTTGAAAGTCCAGAGATGAGCCGAAATTTTTCCACATCAGGAAAAATACTTAATTGTAATAAACGTCATAAAAAACTCTAAAACAAAAGATATCTAGCTGCATTTTCCGCTGCAATCATACGTTCCCGGTGAACCATTACAACGACATTGTGCTCCGATCACCCAGCAGCCAAATTGTGGATTATAACTCGCTATTCCAGCAGCTCCACAAAAAGATTGGCAATCTGCATAAGCCTGTGCATCTGCTGAGGGGCAGTTGCAATTATCAGCACAATCACGCCAATAACCATTAAGCTCTGTAGAGGGGCCAGATGTTGTGCAGGACTGACCTGCCCGAGAGTCGCAGCAGCTTTGTGTATTGCAGCTGCGACTGGAGGATGGTCGGCCACCTGTGCAGTTATCATAGCTACACCAAACGGATCGTGTTTGCGTGCCACCACCACAGGATGCAGAACAACCACTCCAGCTACTGGTACTCCATGATCCGCTTGAACAGGCCTGCGTATTACAGCTTTGTGTTGAATCCGGTTTTGAGCCACTGCAAAATCCATCAG
>CAXGMH010000068.1:0-10109 GCA_964010795.1 uncultured Alphaproteobacteria bacterium | reverse complement strand
ATGTTATCGGCTTGACCTGTGGTCATCTGACGGCGTTGAACGTCGGAGACGCGCTCATATGGGTGCAAGACAAAAAGACGAATGCGGTCATGTCCGCGACAGGCTTCGATGGCGGCGGATCCTGTGTCGCCGGAAGTGGCTGTTAAGATGGTCAGTGTTTCGTTGCGTGCCTCTAATACGTGTTCAAAAAGATGTCCCAATAATTGTAAGGCATAATCTTTAAATGAGAGTGTAGGTCCTTGGAAAAGCTCCATGATAGAGATCTGATCGGTGATCTGTGCAAGCGGCGCTATGCTGCCTTTGGTGTCACGAAAGCGACAATCGGGTTGAGAGGTGTTATAGGCCTTGCTGCAAAATCTGTCTAAGTCGTTTAAATCGGTTGCAAACGCAGATAAAAGCTTTGTTGCTAGCTCCGGGTAGGAGGCTTCTTTTATGCTGTTCGGATCTATTTGCGGCCAATGCTGTGGCACATATAGGCCGCCATCCGCGGCGAGCCCTGTGAGCATAGTATCTGTAAAGGAAAGGTCGGGCGCTTGCCCGCGTGTCGATATAAATTTCATACGCTTATGATAGCGCGTTTAGGGTCTGTTTTCCAGAGCCGAAATTGTGCTGAATGCGGGGTTGATATTGTGCGTTCGCAGCCTGCCGCGGTGGGTATCAAACATGATTTGTGCCGATAGGAGTGTGAGGGATCGAACGGGCTTAAAAATGCTCCGCTTGAAGCGGTCTAATCCTTCTGTCTCAGAGCCGCCGAAATTCAGGAAACCAATGCCGTTCTCTTTGGCCTTTATACAGCTTTGGACGACTTGGAATATTGATAGATACTGGTAATTCAAGTTGCATATATTGACCAGTGAGACGGATTCTGTGTTGATAGGAGCCTCCCAAATCGAGAGGCCGACACATTGGTCGCGGTCAAAGAAAACAAGCCCGTCATAAAAATCAGGGTAATGTTCGATAAGTTCGAATAGCTTATAGTAATAATCGCTATCCATGGATTTGACTTTTTGCTCCAGGATCGGTGATTTGAAGAGTGTGTCTACCCATTCAGATTGGTGTTTGTGCCTGAATTCGTCTAAGGGAACGCAATCGATTGTGTGGTTGGTTGTGACGTGGTTATAGCGACGACGAAGGCGTTCAAAATCTTTACCTTTTCTTTCGATAACACGCTCGCAGTCAAAGATACGAACAGGATAAGCCCAGTCCAGTCGTTTTTCTACTTGGAATGAAAAATCATGATACCGTCTTTCTTGCTGAAACAGGATTTCCTGTATCAGTGTGCTCATATAATCATGCTGCACCCGAACAAGCTGTACCTGCATATCGGCGGCAATGTAATGTAAAATAGCTCGGTTAAGCAGAGTTCCATTGGCTTCGCCTATTTCGGGGAGAACAAGAATTGTTTTGTCTTTGTTGGGGTGGTGGCAGGTAACCAGTTTCGAGCCATACCCTGAGAACAGCTTGGCGCTTTTGCGGCCTGTTAAGGCGATATAGCTTGGAGAGTGCAGGCAGGTATCCTGAGAGAGTTTGGACACCTCAAGCAGTTCGTCTCTGAGCTTATATAGGTTTAAATCTGTGGGCACCATTTATGATTGTTTATTATTGTTATCATACAACCATAAATTGTTTTACGCCTTGAGGTCAACTTTTAAGATGTTTTGTTTTTAAAACTTTTCGTTTTGAGACGGATTATTGCGGGATTTCAGCCTGTTCCCAAAGAATTTCAAAACGCTCTTTTTCAGCCTTGGCTGCTTCGGGGCTGTCTATAATCAGGAGCATTGATTCTTTCCAAAGCATAATGGCAACTTTATTGCCGAACACAAATGTCATAGTTGTGTAGTTGTACACGTCTTCGGGCAGCCAGCGATACCACTCTTTTGGTGCAATGAAATTTCGGTCTCCGTGCTTTGTCAGCAATCGCTCTGTGATGTTATTTTGCTTTAGTGCTTCGATATACTCAAAAAGTTTGTCGCCGTAATTGGCGTGTCCTTCGGTTTCATTCACGCTTAGGATCAGAACTTCTCCGCCTGTGGGGGATAAGGTTTCCAGGATTTCTTTCCAGAGAGGGATAAGCGTTTGGTCACCGCGCAGGATACGAACGCGGTCTTCGCGGATGCGCACGCCCTCATTATCCGTCAACTCTATGCCATGGGCTTCAAGGCTGTGACGAATAGCTTCCTCTGTGGACTGCTTGATGGAGGTCAGCCCCGCTTCGAAATTATTAATCGCTGTTTTCGAAAAGCCGGCATGATTGGCCAGCTCTTGCTGTGACCATCCTAATAACCCGCGCGCGGCTCTGCACTGTCTTCCTGTTAACATAAGTACACCTCTACCTTATTTTTTATTCCCATTCAATAGTGCCGGGAGGTTTTGAGGTGATGTCATAAACGACGCGGTTAATGCCTTTCACTTCATTTATGATACGTGTCGCTACACGAGAAAGAAAAGCGTGATCGAAATGATAATAATCCGCTGTCATGCCGTCTACGGATGTGACGGCACGCAGGGCGCAGACATATTCGTATGAGCGTCCATCGCCCATAACGCCAACGGTTTTAACAGGAAGCAAGACGGCAAAGGCCTGCCATATCGCGTCATAAAGGCCTTCGTTTTTGATTTCCTCGATGTAGATGCGGTCTGCTTTGCGCAAAATTTCAATTTTGTCTTGAGAGATCATGCCCGGTATACGGATTGCAAGGCCCGGGCCGGGGAAGGGGTGCCGACGGATAAAGTCTTCGGGCATTCCGAGCTCACGCCCAAGGTCACGTACTTCATCCTTGAACAGTTCTCTTAAAGGTTCGACGAGCTTCAGGTTCATGCGTTCGGGCAGGCCGCCTACATTATGGTGGGATTTAATCGTGACGGAGGGACCGCCTGTGAAGGAGACACTTTCGATAACATCAGGGTACAATGTGCCTTGCGCAAGAAAATCGACATTTCCGATCCGTTTTGCGCATTTCTCGAAAACATCAATAAAAGTCTTACCGATAATTTTGCGTTTTTCTTCGGGATCGTCCACGCCCTCAAGCTGGCTGAGGAATGCATCGGATGCATCTTCGTGGATAAGCGGAATGTTATAGTGATCTCGGAACAGGCCGACGACTTGTGCGCTTTCGTCTGAGCGCATCACGCCTGTGTCAACATAGATACAAGTCAGCTGGTCGCCGATGGCTTCGTGGAGCAAAATAGCTGTCACAGACGAGTCGACCCCGCCGGAAAGCCCGCAAATGACTTTGCCGTTTCCTACTTGTTCACGAATTTTGGCAATGGTCTCTTCTTTGAAGGCGCCCATGCTCCAGTCTCCGGCACAGCCGCAAACGGAATGCGTGAAGTTTTTGATAAGGTTTGCGCCATGTGGCGTATGGACAACCTCGGGGTGGAATTGTACGCCATAAAACTGACGTTCGGCATCTGCAATCATCGCAAAAGGTGCGCCCGAAGATTTTCCGATGATGCGAAAGCCGTCAGGCATATGCGTCACACGGTCGCCGTGGCTCATCCATACTTGCTCATGTGCGCCTTTCTCCCAGAACCCTTTGGTGATACGGGAGTCGTCTACGACATCAACATAAGCGCGTCCGAATTCGCGGTGGTCCGATCCTTCGACTTTGCCGCCTAATTGCAGGCACATTGTTTGTTGGCCATAACAAATGCCTAGGACAGGGACGTCAAGATTGAACACAATATCGGGGGCTCGCGGTGCATCTTCTTCGGTCACGGATCGTGGCCCGCCTGATAGAATGATGCCTTTGGGATTAAATGCTTTGATCCCGGCATCTGTAGCATGATTAAATGGCCATATTTCGCAATATACGCCACTTTCGCGAACACGGCGGGCGATGAGCTGTGTGACTTGTGACCCAAAATCCAGTATCAGGATGTGGTCATGAGCCTCCATATCATGGATTCTATCTTTCAGTATTTTATTCATGACATAGTATTAGAAGCTTTATTCGGTAAAATCAATTAAGCTTTTAGAATTATTTCGGGGCTTGCCTTGTCGCCTGTGAATGCCTATTCTCTTTGCAGTATTGAAAAGAAAAGGAATTCCGTTGTGAGCAATACAAGACAAAGACCGCTTTCTCCTCATTTGCAGATTTACAAACCGCAATTAACATCCGTGTTATCTATATTCCATCGCGCAACAGGTGTCGCATTGGTGTTTGCTTTGATGGCTTTTGTGTGGATGATGTTGGCCGCTGCAACCGGGCCGGATGCGTATTCTGTGTTCACAGATTTTTTTGCGTCAACTATTGGTTGGATCGCGCTTGTCGGCTGGAGCTTTTGTGTTTTCTATCATATGTGCAATGGTATACGTCACCTTATTTGGGATTCTGTGCGCTTGTTTGAGATTAAATCGGCGGAGCGTGCCGGAATCATTGTTGTGTTAACTGCTATTATTTTGACGGCCGCTTTTTGGGCCTATGTCGTGGGGGTGTAAAATGTCGAATTTATTGAAGTGGAAAAAGGGGGGGCTTAAATCTCCGATCTCACGTGCCAGAGGGCTAGGCTCGGCTAAGGATGGCGTTGAGCACTGGATTTTCCAGCGTGTGACGGCTGTATCAAATCTGTTCCTCGTGATCTGGTTTTTGTGGTCTCTGACTGAAAAGGTCGGAATTTCTTATGATCGTATGTCGATTTGGCTGCAATCGCCGATCAACGCTATTTTGCTGATTTTGTTTACTGTCTCGACATTTTATCATGCCTATTTGGGCGTTCAGGTGGTTACCGAAGACTATGTGCATGATGAAGGCCTGAAAATCATCAAATTATTGGCTCAGAAGCTATTGTTCTTCGCTGCTGCGGTTGCGTGTATTTTTGCAATTGTGAAGATCTCTTTCGGTTTTTGATACGTATTTATAAAAGAATGAAATTAAGGAAAGACCTAGGATGAAAAACTATAATTCTTATGAAATTATCGATCATGAATATGACGTTGTCGTCGTTGGTGGTGGCGGTGCAGGCTTGCGCGCAACGTTTGGTTGTGCCGAAGAGGGGCTGAAAACAGCGTGTCTTTCCAAGGTTTTTCCAACGCGTTCACATACGGTTGCGGCCCAGGGCGGGATTTCTGCTGCGCTGGGTAACGTGACAGATGATGACTGGCGTTATCATATGTATGACACGATTAAGGGCTCTGATTGGCTTGGCGACCAAGACGCGATTGAATATATGTGTAAGGAAGCGATTCCGGCCGTGATTGAGCTTGAGCACTACGGTGTGCCGTTCTCGCGTCTGCCGAACGGTAAAATTTATCAACGTCCTTTTGGCGGTATGACAACTGAGTACGGTAAGGGAACTGCGACCCGTACCTGTGCCGCTGCTGACCGTACAGGACACGCGATCTTGCATACACTTTACCAGCAAGCTCTTAAGCACCACGCTGAGTTTTTTATCGAGTATTTCGCGCTTGATTTGATTATGGGAGATAATGGTGAGTGTCTGGGTGTTATGGCATGGAACCTTGATGACGGGACGATCCACCGTTTCCGCGCGCATCAGACAATCCTCGCCACTGGCGGTTATGGCCGTGCATATTTCTCTTGTACATCCGCTCATACCTGCACAGGGGACGGAAACGCCATGGTTGTTCGCGCAGGTATTCCACTTCAGGATATGGAGTTTGTTCAGTTCCATCCGACAGGGATTTACGGCGCCGGCTGTCTTATTACCGAGGGTGTCCGCGGTGAAGGCGGCTATCTGACCAACTCGGAAGGCGAGCGCTTTATGGAGCGCTACGCACCGTCGGCGAAGGATTTGGCGAGCCGTGATGTTGTTTCTCGTTCTATGACGATCGAAATTCGCGAAGGTCGCGGTGTTGGCGAAGGGGCCGACCACATCCATCTACATCTTGAGCATCTTGATGCAAGTGTTATTCATGAACGTCTACCCGGCATTGCAGAGACTGCAAAAATCTTCGCTGGCGTTGATGTGACAAAGGAACCGATCCCTGTTCTTCCTACGGTACATTACAATATGGGCGGCATCCCGACCAATTACAAAACAGAAGTTCTCAATCCGACGGCTGATAATCCTGACCGTGTGGTTCCTGGTCTTATGGCTATTGGCGAGGCGGGCTGTGTGTCTGTTCATGGTGCGAACCGTTTGGGTTCAAACTCTCTTCTTGATTTGGTTGTCTTTGGTCGCGCTGCGGCAAAACGCTGTGCCGAGATTGTTGAGCCGGGCAGTTCTCACAAGCCGATGGGCGAGGATAAGGGCCAGCCAGCACTTGATCGTCTGGACCATTTCCGCCATGCAAAGGGCGGAACGCGTACATCTGAATTGCGTCTGGATATGCAGCGCACGATGCAAAACCACGCGGCCGTATTCCGTACGGATGAATCTTTGAATGAAGGTGTTCAGAAAATTGACCGATGCTTTGCCGGTAAAGGGGACCTTTCTGTCTCTGACCGTTCGATGGTTTGGAACTCTGATCTTGTTGAAACGCTAGAGCTTGACAACCTTCTTGTTCAGGCAGTGGCGACGATGCATTCAGCCGCAAACCGTAAGGAATCCCGTGGTGCGCACGCGCATGAGGATTATCCGGATCGTGATGATAAGAACTGGATGAAGCACTCTGTTATCTGGGTGAATGATAAGGGCGAGACTAAAATCGGTGACCGCCCTGTTAAGCTGACGCCGCTCACCAATGAAGTACAGGCTTTCCCGCCCAAAGAACGTGTTTATTAATTGATTGACATAATCATCAATATATCTTAATGCTAGCAAAAAGCTGGAAGGTGTTTTTTGGTGTGCTATCGACATCGGTTCAAATAAGGCATGGTGAAAACCATACATCCTGTGATGAGGATGTTGACCGGATATGGGCTAAAGCTATGCCCCTAACTCAAACACGTATAATGTCACAACTTTCACGGCGGCTGCCTTCGAGCGTCCAGCATATCGAACTCGTGCTGGGTGTCGATCCGCGAAGCAACAATCCTACCGATATGCATATTTTGTTATGTGATGATAGCTGCACGTTTATGGATATAAGTTTATATTTTCATGTAGATGAGCATGGTGAGAAATATGCATATATTGGCTCGGCACAGGTTGATCCTTCGTTAAGAGGGCAAGGGCTCGGCCGTAGAATGGTGGCAAATCTGGTCAATCTGTTTAGTTCTATGGAGGTTGACGGCCTGGAAGTTTTTGCTGATGGAGAAGATGGCAGCCATAGTTGGGGGCGTTGTGGGTTTGATTTCAATGAAGATGCAGATTCTCTGAGTAGTTTTTATGAGATGATTGCCGAGAGGTGGGCTTTTCTTAAAAGTGTAATACGCTTGCCCGCCAATACGATTGATCAAGTTGAAACATTACTTGAACAGCCTTATTCGCGCTGTATTCAAGACATCGCGGCACTTAATTTCAATTTAGCTGCGTCACCGCTGGATGATTATGTATCGCCAAAGCAAATACTCCTGCGTTATGTTGAGTTGCTGTGTAAGCAGCAAGCGAAGCAAGAAGGTTATGACGATGGAGATATCAAGTACGATCCGCTTTATATGCGGGAAACATTGAGCACGCTGCTATCCGCCCAACATCATAAACTGGGTACGACTTTGTTGAGAGGGTTGAAGTGGTCCGGACGTATAGACTTTTCCGATAAAAGACAACTCGAACGTGTTTTGAATTATTGCGATAGACGTGAGACTGCCTGTGTAAAACACAGGCCTGCTATGACTCTGGATCAAGGGGTGGGCGTTCTTGCTTTGTCGTCTTAAAGTGGCATGGAGCTCTCGACAAGTTCGGCCATCCAGCTTGCTCCAATGGCAATGGCCTTATCATTGAAGTCATAATAAGGGCTATGGAGGCCATGGCTGTGCGGGCTGTCTTGGCTGTCTGGTTCGCCTTGGCCAAGGAAGATAAAACATCCTGGTTTGGCCATAAGGAAGGAGCCGAAATCTTCACCTGCCATGCTCATCTCACCATTGCGTTCAACATTGCCTTCGCCCAAAACTTTTTCAAGTGCTTTAGCTGCAATTTCTGCCTCATTTGCAGAGTTGATTACGGCGTCAATAACGGCATCAAAACGGAAAGTAATATCAACATCATAAGATGCTGCACAGGCCTTGCAAAATGCGTCGATGCGGTTTTTTAGGTGGTCACGCATTTCGGGTGTATAGCTTCTGACTGAGCCTGTGATAGAGGCGCTATCGTCAATAATATTTTCTGCACCCGTGCCGACATTTAAATTGGTGATTGATATGACGGCTTGATCTTGTGGTGCGATATTGCGGCTGACGATACTTTGAAGGTTTTGCACCAAAGAGCAGGCAGCAATTAAAGGGTCTTTAACTTTGTGTGGATAGGCAGCGTGGCCGCCGACACCTTTGATATCTATATAGATCAGATCCGAGTTGGCCATCATAGGTCCTGTGCGTAAAGACGCCTTCCCAAGAGGGAGCCATGGCCAGTTATGCAGGCCGTATACGGCATCCATCGGATGCTTGTCGAAAAGTCCTTCCTCAACCATCATATAGGCGCCCCGCCTTCCTTCCTCAGCAGGTTGGAAGATGAGTTTGACTGTCCCGTCAAAATTGCGGGTTTGAGTTAGGTACTTCGCGGTGGCGAGCAATATTGAGGTGTGTCCGTCATGGCCGCAAGCGTGCATTTTCCCTTTTATTTTCGAGCTCCATGTTTGGCCGGATTTTTCTTCGATATCCAGCGCGTCCATATCTCCGCGTAGGCCAATGCATTTGCCTGATTCATTGGTTTTTCCATTAATCGTTGCAATAATGCCGGTCTTTGCCCATCCTGTCTCATAAGCTACGCCCCACTCATCTAATTTCGTTTGGATCATAGTGGAGGCAAAATCTTCTTCATATGCGGTTTGTGGGTTTTGGTGCAGCTGCTGTCTTATATTTGCGATTTCACTCTGGCTATCTTCTATTTCTTTACGCAACTGCATATTTACTCCTTATGTGTCCATAGGAAGATAGCATATTTGACGTTTAAGAAAACAGGGTTTTAGCGTGGTAAAAGCGTAAGTGCTGCCTGAAGACCTTTTTCAGAGTCCATAGCCGCAGATGCGGGAGTCCTGCCGCGAAACATACCGGTTTCAAATGCATTACGATTATTCAGGAAAGCATATACTTGCTCATCACCCATTGTTTTTTGAGCTGTTACTTGGAGTGCGTTGCAACGTTTCATGGCCTCTGTTGGGCGGATCGGGGCTGGTGCTAGGGCTGTCATTGTCTATTACCTATGTATATATGTTTTTGTTTATTTCGTGATTTTTGCTCTAATTGTATTTTGCTTTCAATATAA
Organism: uncultured Alphaproteobacteria bacterium; assembly: GCA_964010795.1. Taxonomy (GTDB): domain Bacteria; phylum Pseudomonadota; class Alphaproteobacteria; order Micavibrionales; family UBA9664; genus CAXGMH01. The sequence continues at coordinate 842 of CAXGMH010000068.1, read as the reverse complement.
AAGTGTTTTGCATTGCAGTAAAAAGCTGCTGCAATGCGCAATATTTTTTTATATTGCCATAATTTTATAGCTAGCGTAGATAGATGAGTGTTGAAGATTTAAATTTTTTATGGAAAACATAATGGGTGCTACCTCTTCTATGCCAGTTGACCTGCCTGTGTTGATACATGGCGTAAGTCTTCCTTTCTGGGCGGCAAGCTATGTCGAACGTCGTGCATGGGATGGGCATATTACTTTGGATGAGGGTAATGGCGCTACCACCGCAAGCTCGTTCGAGGTGAGGGGGCATTTCAAAAATAAACTGGGACTGGATGTCGATATTTTTTATGACACGCTTTTGCAAAAGACATCATGCGATAGTGTTTTAAAGATAAATGTTAAAGACGGGCGCTGCGACGGCGACTACTTTATTAATTATTGGTTGAATGGAAGAGATAGAAAAGCGCTCATTCAGGGGCAGTTTCGTCTCAATACAAATGTTCCAAGCGCCCGAATTAGAAATATTACCGTTGGGACGAGTCAAGATGCGGTGTTCGAGACGGGGTTAGGGCGACAGCTGGCTTTTAATCAATTTGAGCTATTCTTTAAGATGGGGATTTCCAGGATTGGTTTGACAGCAGGTCTTAAAAACGGGGTTTATTTTTGGTCGCGCATGGGATGTTTGCCTGTTGACAAACATGAGCTTCAGACGGTCTTTAACCAAATAGAGCAGAGGTTGGAAGTAATATCCGAGAGACTATCGCCCGAGCATAAGGGCAAACTCACGCGCTTATATGCACAGCTGGATAAGAGTGCGCCTGACGTGCTGTGGAAGATAGCTGATTGGGATATCAGTATTGATT
>CAXGMH010000067.1:0-10781 GCA_964010795.1 uncultured Alphaproteobacteria bacterium | reverse complement strand
CCTCAACGAAAGATTTCGAGCGTTTGATCGCCTTATCCTTACACATCAGACAGGTATTTTCGGGAGTCGTTACAAACCTTGCACCAAGCGCTGCCGCCTGACGGATCAACTCTGACCCTTGTGCGATATTTGCATCAAGGTCAGAGCCGACATTAAGCTGTATACAAGCGCTAAGGAATGAGTTAGCCATTCACCATCTCATCCAGTTTGCCTTTGGCATCAAGATCGTAAAGATCATCTGCACCGCCAATACCTTCGCCATTAATAAATATCTGTGGCACTGTGCGACGGCCATTCGCCTTTTCCATCAAAGCAATGCGCTCTTCCTGCGTTTTCATCTCGACTTCGGTAAACGCAATATTTTTACGCTTCAGTAAATCTTTTGCACGCACGCAATGTGGGCAGTAATCGGTGGTGTAAACTTCAACTTTTGCATTAGACATTTTAGAGCTACCTTTCTATCTTGTTATTAATAAGGATATAAAATGCTATTCGGTAAAAAAACCCATAAAGATACATCTATCCCCGATTGTGTAATCTCCGGCGCTGGTATCGCAGGTTGCCTCATGGCGCTGGCACTTGCCAAAGACGGCCTTTTCGTAACCTTAATCGAAAGGGGCAACCCACCGTTAAAAAAGGTCAAAAAAATAACAAACGGGCACTCCGCAGCCCTGATGAACCGCTCAATCGGATTGCTCAAGGATCTGGATATCTGGGATGACATCGCAAAACTCTGCGCACCGCTTTCCTGCTTACAGGTCATCGACGCAGCACAAGACCCGGCCGAATACTTCCCCTTTGAAGCAAGTGAAATAGACGAAGATATTTTCGGCTATAATATACCCAATGATGTTTTACATTCACATCTACTTGTAGCCGTCAGCAAAAACAAACAGATTGATTACCGCCACAAAACCACAATCCAGAAGGTTGAAAACCACACAGCTAAAAGCTGCATCACACTCGATGACGGGACACAGATAACCGCACCACTTTTGATTGCAGCAGAGGGGCGCAACTCGCCTTTGCGTCAATGGGCTGAAATTGACGTCAGCACCAAGGCGTATGACCAATCAGCCCTGACCTTTATCATCAGCCATGAAAAATCGCATAAAAACACATCGACTGAAATTCAGCGCCCGGGCGGCGTTTTAACCTTTGTCCCTCTCCCCGAACACAATAAAAGCACCGTTGTCTTTATTGATACCAAAGCTCGCATTGAGCGGGCTAAAAGCATGGAGCAAAAAGACCTTACACTGCATCTACACAACCTGTCTCAGGATTTGCTAGGCGCGTTCAAGATCGAAAGTGAGGTCAAAGACTGGCCGCTTATGACTCTCAAGGCGCGTTCTTATGGCCAAAGCCGCGTCGCGCTGATCGCAGAATCCGCTCATGTGCTTAGCCCTGTCGGTGCGCAAGGCCTGAACCTTTCGATCCGTGATATTCTGGCTTTGCGCGACCTCATCAAAGAATACCGTTACACAGGCCAAGACATAGGTTCTGATATACTGCTCAAGGCATATGACCGACAGCGCAAGCGCGACATCGCCAAGCGCTTTTACGGTGTGGACGGCCTGCATTCGATGATCCGCCATGATGAGAAGCTACCACATATTCTGCGCCGTACCGGTCTTAAGCTTGTTCACAAAACCCCGCTTTTGCGCCGCTTCCTCATGCGCCAAGGCATGGCGGCTTGACCTGAGACCAAGTGCACGACTGTGCTCCGCCGAAAGTTCGGTAAAAGGCTTAGCGCAGTTTGAGCGTAAGTGAAAATCCCTACATATCTCTTACAACACGCGCAAGGGTAAGGACATCCACGCGGGTGGCGCCTGCCCGCTTAAGGGTGCGGGCACATGAATCAACGGTAGCACCTGTGGTGTAAACATCATCGACAATCAAGATGGCCTTGTCTCGTACTGGTGCTTTATATTTATCAGGTACTGCAAAGGCTTTAGAGACATTTTTCCGCCGTGCCATGCGGTCACCTTCCTGTTGCTTTGTATGCCTCACCCTTTTGAGGAGCTCGGGTGTATAAAGCTTTTTCCGCCCGAGCGCCACCGACAGCGTTTGCGCGAGTATCGCTGCCTGATTATAACGTCGTTTCAATAACCTATAGGGATGGATCGGCACAGCCGTGATGAAATCATAGTCACAGGCAAGGTCAGCATGGCTTTGGCTTATGTACGGTGTAAAGAGTCGCCTGAGCTGTAATTGATCGCCATGCTTAAAGCGTAAAAGCAGTTGGCGCGATGTATCATTATAGATCAACCTTGCCCTCGCCCGGTCAAAACTTGGCGGCTGATACAGGCACTGCGTACAGCGTTTCATAACTTCTTGTGCAGAATTTTCTTCTATCGCGCCTGTATCAAAAGCAAAAGGCAAGCCACATTGAATACATTTAGGGTCTTGAATGAACTGTAACCCAGCCCAAACCTCGGCCGATAATCCTCCACTATGCTCCACAGGCTCACCTGTGACCGGACAATGCGCCGGCAAAAGAAAGTCCAGCAAAGAAACACCAATTCTTTCAATAACTTGACGCATAAGTCTTGCTTTCCCACTCACTTATTTGCTAAGGTGCAGCTCAATAAATAATAAGGATGGGGAATCCCGAAATTTAATGTCCGTACCGTCGCTCAAAAAGACTGTATCAGACAAGGATACCGAACAAAAGCTTGCAGCTCAAATGCCGGATTTCGCGGCTATGCACGCTCTGTCAAAATTGTCGCCGATCATCGTGCGCAAAGCCCATGCCATTATCTCGCATTTGCTTATCAAACCCGGATCGAATATCGCAGTTATCGGCCAGAAAAATGCGCCTCTTGCCTTTGCCCTATCCGTGATTAACCCGCGTATGCGCTATACTGCCTTTGATCTGGATGCCCGCCATGTCAAACAAGGAACTGAAAAATACCGCCGCAGCAATTTACGCTTTGAGAAATCTCACATCGCTAAATCAGGCCTGAGCGAGAACAGCTATGACGCGGTTATCTGTGTTGATTTTTTGCATCAGATTTATTCAGGCGCAACCTATAACAAACAAGTCGTCGAAGACACAATTGCCGAACATATGCGCGCCTTGAAAGAAGGCGGCATATATATCCTTTATGATATCGCCTCACCGCCCGAGGATGAATTTGTCCTTCTTGAACTAAAAGACGATCCTAATAAAAACACCCAGAATTCAGACCAGCCCGAAGCCATGAGCGATGCCGAACGCCTGATCTGGTTTTCGGCCAACGCCCGCCCTCTTCACCCGCAAAGCGCGCGCGGCTTTTATATGGAAGAGCTCTCACCCCGTTTCCCCGGAACACGTCTATTCCGCCTATCCTCGAAGTGGGCGTATGAATTTATCCTGCGCAAGGATATGAAGGGAACATGGTCAACGCATCTGAACCGCGAATACACGTTTTATACTGATATTGAGTACAGACGACAGCTGCGCCGTGAAAATGCGCGCCTACTCTACCGCGCGCCACAATGGAATAGCCGTCGCATTAAGGATTGCTTCGAAGGGCGTTTTAAGCTTTATGACGAAAACAGCCATCCTATGGGCTTCCCTCCAACCGGCTATATCTGTGTCTCTGAAAAAAGCAATCCTCGAGCGGCGGCAAGAATAAAAGAACGTAGACAAACAGGCCAATCGCAAAACATGATGTTTATCAATGCGGTCAAGGATGAAGACACCGAAAGCATCCATGAAATTGCCGTACGCCAAAACCGCGTTGCCGAAATACTGCCCTACCGTATCAGCTCTAACGGACGCATCCATATCTTTTTACACCATGGTACGGTTCAACCTTTGACCAACACCGTAAAGCGCTCTGGTCGCTTGCTTGATGACCGCACATGGTCAGGCCATATGAGCGCCGCATTACAAACACCACTTGACCCCGCGCACGAAGCGGCAAACCAAAATCACCCAAGAGAAACAATCCGTTTTATGAAATATTATACAGGGCTTAAACCCTGCATGAATGCGAAACTGGTTGAAGGGCCCAAAAGCTTTCCCGCGCCTGATTCACTTGATGATTATATCGAAAGCTACTTTGTAGAGGTCACTCGCCCGGAAGAGATGGTTACACCCGAGTTTTTCAAAGACGAAAAAAAGGCCGGCCATATCGGTTGGTACGACGCTCAAGATATTTTACGCGCTATTGATATCGGATTAATTCCGAATGTCCGCTTACACAACCAAATTCACGCACTGCTTGAACATATTGGCGGATCTATGGACGGCACAATCGCAGGCACAATCTCTACGGAACTACCGGAAATACCGACTATCGAGGCAACAGAAGAAATCTTATATACCGAAGAAGATATTCTCGCAGAAAAACACAAAGATGTTTGCAGCTATCGTAAAACACGTGGACGCAACGGAATGCTTAGACAGGTCACATCGCTATTTGTCAATGAAGCGCTTAGCGATTCACCTGGTAGTGGCGGTATCTCCGCAGAAGCTCATGACTTTGTCGTGCGCGACCATGAAAGCGTCAATCGCGCACTCATCATGCCATTGGCACGCAGCGTATCCGGCGATGTTCTTGCCGGCTTTCAAATGGAAAACCTTGCTGTGCCCGGAAAATACGGCAAAGAAGGACGCCAACTAACATTACCCAGCCTACCTCTGCCGCAAGAGCTCAAGACCATTGAAGAAGCGAAACGTTATATCGCAGATGCCTTGGATACGTCGGCCAAATATGTTTCGCAAATGGGGCCTAGCTTTTTCATGCATATAGACATGACTCCCACACGTGTCTTCCCTTTTGCTGTCGGGATGGCAGCGGGCGGCAAGAAGCTTGGAAAAACACGTTATGCGCCCGTCTCGAAACTTTGGAAAATCAATAACCTTGATAACACAGACAGTATTTTGTGGAATTACGGCTATATCTCTAAATTGATGGGGCCTGATAGCGACTTATATACGTGTTACATGGATATGGATAATTATAGCGCAGAGCGTCAACTGAGTGGAGGACAGGCCGCCACAATGAGCAGCCACTCTAATTCAAGTATCGAGGCAAGCCAAAAAGGTCGGTCTCGTGATTTAGGGTGACAAAACCGCTGACACTTCTATATTAGGCCACATGAATGCGGTCTTTGACAAAAATACATCACGAAAGAACAAGGCTTACGGGGCTCGTAATCTCAGCAAGGCCGATTTTCTATTCGCCCATAGCCGCGCAAATTTGTGCGAAAGGCTCAAAGACATCAGCCGCCATTTTGACAAAGGCATAATCCTTGGCGTACGAGATGGATATGGCCTGGCACAGGCGCTTAAAGCCACAGGAAAAATCAACACTGTTTTCGTCGCAGACGACATCGATGATGCAGATATTTATTGCGATATGGAGGCTCTTCCCTTTGCAGATCAGAGCCTTGATTTAATTGTTGCGAATATGACATTGCACCATGTCAACGATCTGCCCGGCACCTTGATCCAGATCCGCCGCGCCTTGAAACCCGACGGACTTTTCCTTGGCACCCTTATGGGCGGAGAAAGCCTTTACGCACTGCGTGAGACATTCACCGAAGCTGATCTCGCATACACAGGTGGCGTTATTCCGCGTATCCACCCCTTTGCGGACAAACAACAGATGGGGGCTTTGATGCAACGTGCAGGCTTTGCCTTGCCCGTAATTGACTCCGACATTCTCAATGTCAGCTACAAGACCTTGTTTGATACGCATCGTGACCTCAAAGATATGGGCGAAGCCGTCGCCATAAGCTCTCGGAAAATCACTCCGCTTACAAAAAGATTTATTCATGAGGTCGAGGCTATACTTAGGAAAAAGGCGTCAGACATTCATGACAATAAGCGCTTTACAATCACCTTTGAGCAGATTTATCTTTGCGGATGGTCGCCTCATGAGAGCCAGCAAAAACCGCTTCCCCCAGGCAGTGCGCAAAATCGCTTATCCGAGGCTTTGAACACAAAAGAAAAAGAGATTGATTATGCTCAAGATTGAGATCATACAAGCTTTGGAAGACAACTATATTTATGGTCTGCTTGACGAGAAAACAGGGGAGGCAGCGATCCTTGACCCGGGCGAATCACAGCCTGCCATTGACTGGATAACACGTGAAGGGCTAGAGCTGCGCTATGTTATCAACACGCACCACCATTGGGATCACACAAACGGCAATAAAGAGCTGGTTGAAAAATACGGCGCAAAACTTGCGGCCCCAGCTACAGAAGCCGACAAGATCAAACAACAGATCGACTTTCCACTAGAGGACGGCGACAGCTTTGCCATTGGCGCTTCTATTGGCACGGTTTTATCCGTGCCCGGGCATACGAGCGGGCATATCGCCTTGCACTTCCCCGACAGTATGGCTGTATTTACAGGTGACACGCTCTTTTCGCTTGGCTGCGGTCGTCTATTCGAAGGAACAGCTCAGCAAATGTGGCGGGCTCTTAAACGCCTGCGCGCTTTACCAGACAACACCCAAATTTATTGCGGGCATGAATACACCCAAAACAATGCTCAATTCTGCCTCTCGCTTGATCCGGAAAACCCCTTCCTGACAAAGCGTGCCGAAGGTGTCGAACGACTCCGCAACAACCAGCGCCCGACTATTCCGGCATTGATGGGCATGGAACGCAAAAGCAATCTGTTTTTGCGCGCCGATGATCCTGATATAGCCTATATATTAGAGATGGAGAACGCTGAACCTGAGGCAGTCTTTGCCAAGTTAAGGGCGATGAAGGACAATTTCTAGCGCAAACTTTGATTTTTCATAACTTTTAATGTATCCTTGTGCATCAGATAGGGAAAGAGAATACGTGTCACTATATTTGGATTATCAACGCTATCGACTGGAATTTTGGCTCGCACGGCAAGAGCTGAAACTAAGGCGTCTACGCGCTTCCTTTAACATCGCAGGAAGCAAAGATAAAGCAAAGACCGTCGGTATCGCCGCTACATTTCTGGCGTGTATCCTCGGTGCAGGATCACTTGCGGTATTAAATGAAAACTACAACAGCACGGCGCACCCTACCGCGCCCATCGCAAATGACTTTTACCGAACAACACAAGAGCAGACAGAAACTCTGACACAAGCACAAGCGCACGCACGGACGCAAACTCAAACCACTGAGGAATCCATACAGACAGCACAAAACAGGCGCTATGCTCGTGCACGGCACACTGTATCTGACACCACAGCCTTTGAAGCAAATGCATGGCGCATGATCGCAGGCGAGCATCCCGAACCTATTATGCGCAGAGTATCCTCCCGCACCCCCCATGTTCTCGTCATTGATTTAGGACATGGCGTGCGTGATATTAACGGCCGCAATATCGATCCAGGCGCAACAGTTAAATCCGGTCCATTAAGAGGCATGGGAGAGATCGACTTCTCGGATGCCCTTGCTCCGCATTTACAAGCTGCAGCAAGAGAACGCGGAATTACGATTGCCTTCACCAGACAGGCAGGACAGATCATGATTAATCCTATGCGCCCGGATCAAAGCACAGAAAGCGGCTTTTATGAATACCGCGTAGATGGCCCCGGATACCTTAGCGATCGTGCCGACTTCGCCTATTATTTCTGTGAGCAAATGCAAGCCCAAAGCTGTACCATGCTTAGCATTCATACCGATGATGTCGCCGAGAAATACCGCCCCTATGCAAGCGGTTTTACCGCCTATAGCTCTCCGAGAGAAGATGAATGGTCGCACCGTCTGGCCAGCTCAATAGCGGAAAGCAATCCATTGGGACTATCCAGCTCCGAAACCAACAAAGCAAGCTTGTGGGTTTTGAACCGATTTGACACACAATCGGATCGTGGCAGATCGGATATGCTTACCGCAGCCGCCTTGCTTGAAATGGGCTACACCAACCACCCCGATGATCTCGCTCATTTAGAACAGCTTCTCAATAATCCTGAATATGCGCGCGAAGTCGCGGAAAACATGATAGACGGTTATATTCGCTATTTACATGAGGCAACAGCGCCATCAATCCAGCCGAGACCAGCGCCGGGCAGAACGGCCTAATCAAGCGGAAAGCTCGCAGGCAAGCCAGCATCTATCCACTCTGCTTCCATCGCTTTTAATTTCTTGCCCAGCTCCGGCCCTGCCACCTGTCCTTGCTCAATCAGCAAAGCACCCGTGATCGGAAAAACAGGAACGTCCATTCGCTCAAGCTGTTGCCACTGCACCTGATCGCCACTTAAGGACAAGAACCATCCCTGCGCAACGTCACGACCATAGCGATACAGAATTTCTCGCATAGATGCCTCTGACACTTTATCACGAGAGGCCAGCGCCATCTTGAGGCGTGAGAGATAAACCCATTGCTTTTTAGATAAACGCAAAGCACTTTGCAGTTGCTCCAGATTCTCACGACCGACAAAAAACAGCAGCCGTGCCAATGGTTGCGCCACTGATAGGGAGCTTTCATTCTCGATCAGTTTTTCCATTTCTTTTTGCTCTGTATTTGCTTTAAATAGTCCAGACAAAACATTGTTTTCATTTAATATTTCAAGAATCCATAGAGGAGATTCTGCTTCCAGAAGACGCAATAGCTCATGCGTTACACGTTCTTTCGAAAGCTGCGCCAGAGAACCGGCATTTGCAATGCAAGCCTGCATGGCCTTCTCATCCATTTCCCCTTGCCCGTAAAAGGCCAGAAAACGGAAATACCGTAAAATGCGCAAATGATCTTCCTTAATTCTTATCTCGGGGTCACCGACAAAGCGAAGACGCCCTGCTTTTGCGTCCTCTATGCCACAGCCAATCGGGTCATAGACTCTTCCACCTGCATCGGCCAAAAGTGTGTTCATCGTAAAGTCTCTACGCTTGGCATCTTCCTCCCACGCATCGGTAAATTCCACATCGGCATGACGGCCATCTGTTTCCACATCACGACGTAGTGTTGTAATTTCAAAAGAACAGCCCTCAAGCACCACTGTCACAGTGCCGTGCTCTATCCCTGTTGGCACAACCTTTATCCCCGCCGCTTGCAAACAGGCCATAACTTGCTGTGGCCGCAGTTTAGTCGCCAGATCCCAATCATGCACAGGCAAGCCAAGCACAGCATTGCGCACCGGCCCTCCAACAATAAGAATGGCCGGGTCATTCAGATCAGCGCCTGCTTCTGCATTGATCTTTTGCATCAAGGCAATCAATGCTTCAGGGATTGACCACTCTTCTTGGGACAGCTTTAAAACAGGGTCGAGTTTCATTTTACCTTTGTTCAGTCCATGTTATATCTATTTAGAAATCAGATCATAACAAGAGACGAGGATCGATGCCAGAGACAAGCCCCAACACTACACAGATGAAAAAGATAAACGCTCTACAATCACGATTCATAGATGCACAAGCAGCCTTGAAGCAGTTTATTTTTGGACAAGATCTGGTTATTGAACAGGTTATGACAGCCCTATTAAGTGGCGGACACGTTTTGCTCGTCGGTCTGCCCGGTCTTGCGAAAACAATGCTTGTGACATCCCTTGCAAGTGTCACCGGGCTGAAATCGGCGCGCATTCAGTCAACCCCCGACCTTATGCCGGGCGACATTCTTGGAATTGAGGTTTTGGATGAAGACAGCAAAGGCAAACGTAATTTCCGCTTCGTCAAGGGCCCCATCTTCACCAATTTGCTTATCGCCGACGAAATCAACCGCGCCAGCCCTCGCACACAATCTGCCTTGCTTCAGGCGATGCAGGAAAAACACGTCACCGTTGCGGGCAAAGACCATAAAATTCCTGATCCATTCCATGTGATCGCAACACAAAACCCGATTGAACAAGACGGAACTTATCCGCTCCCCGAGGCTCAACTTGACCGCTTTTTCATGGAAATCCATGTTGATTATCCATCGCGCGAAGTCGAGAAACAGATGCTTGCTCTGACCGGACAAGCAAAGCCAAAGCTCACATCAGTAATGAGCGCAAAGGAATTTCAAGAGGCGCAGGCACTGATACACGACATCCCTGTCGGCGAAAAGGTTGTTGATGCTATTCTGGAGCTCATCGCCCAACTGCGCCCAAACGAAACATCCCATGCACAAATCAAAGAATTAGTAGAATGGGCACCGGGCCCCAGAGGATCACAAGCCCTTCTGGTTGGCGCAAAAGCACGCGCTTTTTTAAGAGGTGAGAATGCTGCAAGTATCGAAGATGTAATTGAACTTGCCGTTCCTGTTTTACAACACCGCATGGCTCTCAGCTTTGCCGCACGCAGCGAGAATCTGAGCGCCAAGAAACTGATTGAAGAGATATGCGCGGGTTTATAAAACAAGCAAAATCAAAGCTTAAAGCCTTCGGACAAAAGGTTGGATCGGCACGATCAGACGAGCATATTGTGCCAGACCTGCCTGCGCTTTTGCTCGACTCACGGCGTATAGCAAGCGCACTTTATAACGGCAATCATCATCTCAAGCGGTCAGGTCAAGGCTATGACTTTTGGCAGTTTCGTCCATACCAGCCCGGCGATGACCCACGGCGTATAGACTGGCGGCAATCCGCCCGAGGAGACAGCATTTTGTTGCGCGAAAAAGAACAAAGCAATATGCAAACGGCACTTGTGTATGTAGATAACACGCCTTCGATGCGTTACGGCCAGAAAAGTCCTCACGCCTTTTTATGTGCAGCCTCTACCATAAATGCCTTGGCGATGGGGAATGAGCGCTTTGGCTTACTCGAGCAAAGCGGCTCCGATATTGGTCTAGGGCATTCAAAAAGCCATTGTGAGCGCGTTATCGCTTTTTTACAAGACAAGATGGTCAGGCCTTCACAGACGCTGGAAATTCGTCAACATATCCCGC
>CAXGMH010000066.1:0-11118 GCA_964010795.1 uncultured Alphaproteobacteria bacterium | reverse complement strand
TGCCCGTATTCGTAAGGCCTGGCGTAAAACTAAATTGCCTATCGCGGTAATCGGTGCCGCTGAGGATTTGACCTATCCATATGAACATCTAGGATGTTCTGCGCAAGATATTGAAACGCTTATGAAGGCGCGTAGCGGCTTTGCAAAGACACTTAAAGACGCCAAAAAGCCGATGATTATTGTCGGACAAGGTGCTTTGCGCAGAAGTGACGGTGCGGCTGTATATGACTTGTGCGCTAAGCTGGCTGATAAGTTTGGAATGGTGTCTCCTGAATGGAATGGTTTTAATGTCCTTCATACAGCGGCCGGTCGAGTCGGTGCGCTGGATGTCGGGTTTTTACCGCAAAAGCACGGTAAAGATATCTACGGTATCGTTGAAGCGTCCCAAAAGGGCGAGGTGAAGGCAGTGTACCTTCATGGTGTAGATAACCTTGATGTGCGCGAGGCCTTTGGTAAAGATTGCTTTGTAATTTATCAGGGCCATCATGGCGATAATGGTGCAAAGGCTGCTGATGTTATTTTCCCGTCTGCGGCTTATACGGAAAAAGAGGCGTTGTATGTGAATACGGAGGGCCGTGTTCAGCTTGGACGGCAGGCGGCTTTCCCGCCCGGTGAGGCAAAAGAAGACTGGAAAATCCTACGGGCTTTCTCGCAGGTGCTGGATGTGACGTTGCCTTATGACAGTCTTCATGATTTGCGTGGCTGTCTGGTGAAAGACTTCTCGCATTTCCAATCTGTGGGCGAGCGAGTGCATTCTCCGTTCAAGCCGGAGGTTATTAGTGAGGGTGGCGAGGTGAGCGCTGAATCTTTTGCGCCGGTGGTTCCAAATTTCTATCAAACAGACCCGATTACACGTGCGTCAGTTACAATGGCTAAATGCACGGATGAGCTTTTGAAGGCGCGCCAAGAAAAACAAAGAACGGAGGCTGCGGAGTAATATGGCTGAGTTTATGGATGCCTATGGTTGGCCGTTTGTTTTGATCGTAGTACAAATTATTGCGATCATTGGTCCTCTTTTGACAAGTGTTGCTTATATGACCTATGCAGAGCGCAAGGTTATGGGCGCTATGCAGCGTAGACAAGGACCCATGACTGTCGGGCCATTTGGTTTGTTCCAGCCATTTGCTGATGGGATAAAGCTTTTTTCAAAAGAAACGATTATTCCAAGTTCGGCTAACCGTGCTGTTTTTGTGATTGCGCCTATGTTGACTTTTACATTGTCGCTAATCGCATGGGCTGTGATACCTGTTGATAAGGGCTGGGTTCTGTCTGATATTAACGTCGGTGTTTTGTATCTTTTTGCCGTGTCCTCTATGGGTGTTTACGGTGTTTTAATGGCGGGGTGGGCGTCTAACTCCCGCTATGCGTTTCTGGGTGGTCTAAGGTCTGCGGCACAAATGGTTTCCTATGAAGTCTCGATGGGACTTATTATCGTCACTGTGCTTTTATGTGTCGGCTCACTTAACCTTTCGGAAATAGTGCTTACTGAGCGCACATGGTGGATGCAGGTCTTGTTGTTTCCTATGTTTATTGTCTTCTTGATTTCTATTCTGGCTGAAACAAATCGTGCGCCTTTTGACCTTCCTGAGGGTGAGTCGGAGCTTGCAGGTGGTTTTATGGTCGAATATTCAGCTATGACCTTTGCACTGTTTTTCCTTGGCGAATACGCCAATATGATTTTGATGTCGGCTATGGCCGTGCTCTTGTTCTTGGGCGGCTGGTTACCTCCTTTCGGTTTAAGCGGTGCATGGATTGAATGGGTGCCGGGCATTGTCTGGTTCGGACTTAAGACAGCCGGTGTTTTATTTTTCTTCATCTGGGCAAGAGCAACCTTGCCACGCTTTCGATATGACCAACTTATGCGTCTGGGCTGGAAGATATTCCTGCCATTTACATTGGCATGGGTTGTCTTGATGGCTGGTATTTTGCTTTATACAGACAGCTTGCCTAACTAGGAGTTTTTAGATGCTTGATCGCGGAAAATACGGATTTTTACTAGAAGAATTGGTCAAGGGCTTTTGGCTAACTTTGACCTATTTCTTTAAGCCGAAATATACAATTAACTATCCTTATGAGAAGGCGCCGATAAGTACGCGTTTTCGTGGAGAGCACGCTTTGCGGCGTTATCCGAATGGCGAAGAGCGTTGCATTGCTTGTAAGTTGTGTGAGGCGATCTGTCCTGCTCTGGCCATTACGATTGAGGCAGAAGAGAGAGAAGACGGCTCAAGACGTACAACACGCTATGATATTGATATGACTAAATGTATTTATTGCGGCTTGTGTCAGGAGGCTTGTCCTGTTGACGCTATTGTCGAGGGGCCGAATTTTGAGTTTGCGGCTGAAACCCGCGAGGAACTTTTCTATAACAAAGACAAGCTTCTTTCCAATGGTGATAGATGGGAGGCGCAAATTGCGTCGAACTTGGCAGCAGATGCACCTTACAGGTAAAGACATGAATAGAATCTTTAACAACCATATCGGAGGCTTGCTCTTGTTGAGCGGCTCTATTACGCTAGCGTCATGATTGAATCGATCGTTTTTTATATTTTCGCGTTTATCCTTATATTCAGTGGAATAGCCGTTATTTCCATGCGCAACCCCGTGCATTCGGTTTTGTTTTTAATACTCGGATTTTTCACAACCGCAGGGCTTTTTGTCATGCTGGGTGCTGAATTTATAGGTCTTATCCTTGCCATTGTTTATGTTGGCGCTGTTGCTGTGCTTTTCCTCTTTGTTGTGATGATGCTTGATATTAATTTCAAGGATTTGCGCAAAGGCGCGATGCAGTATGTACCGATTGGGCTTGTGATCGGTTCGGTTATTTTGGTTGAATTCTTTTTGATTTTCCAGCTTTGGCAGTCATCGACACTGGCCGAACAACTCGTTCATAGCCCCGCAGGACTGCAAGATAATAACACCAAAGACATAGGTGCCGTTTTGTACACTGATTACGTATTGGCATTCCAAGTGGCCGGCATGATTTTGCTTGTTGCGATGGTTGGCGCGATTGTCCTTACTTTGCGCCGCAGAGCTGAGGTTTTGCGTCAGAATATCAAAACGCAGGTTACGCGAAAACGTGAAGATACAGTTGAAATTCGTAAAGTCACAACGGGAACGGGGATATAAGCTATGATCGATATTGGATTGATGCATTATCTGTTTCTTGCGGGAATTATTTTTACGATCGGTGTGTTCGGCATATTTCTTAACCGCCGTAATGTGATTGTTATCTTGATGTCTGTTGAGCTGATCCTTCTTGCGGTGAATATCAACTTTGTTGCGTTTTCTGTGCATTTAGGTGATTTGACTGGGCAGATATTTTCTATGTTTATCCTTACTGTTGCTGCTGCTGAGGCGGCTATCGGTCTGGCTATTCTCGTTGTTTTCTTCCGTAACCGCGGCTCAATCGCCGTTGACGATGTTTCGCAAATGAAGGGGTAGGGAGTCCTGATGTCACTTGAACTTATAGCTGTATTTTTTCCGCTCATGGGATTCGCCCTCGCCTTTTTGGGTGGGCGTTTCGTCGGTGACCGCGGTGCTGAAATTCTGACGACATCTCTGCTCGCGCTTTCTGCTCTGGCGTCTGTTACTTTGTTCTTTGATGTGGTGATTGGTGAGACTCCAAGAACGATACACCTCATCAATTGGATGGCGATTGGTGATTTCTCGGTTGACTGGGCTTTGCGCGTCGACGCTTTATCCGTCATTATGATGTGTGTTATTACAATCGTCAGTTCTTGCGTGCATTTATATTCTGTCGGCTATATGAGCCATGACGCAAATCGCGCCAGATTTATGAGCTATCTATCGCTTTTTACATTTGCGATGTTAATGCTCGTCACAGCCGATAACCTGATTCAGCTGTTTTTTGGCTGGGAAGGGGTTGGCTTGGCCTCTTACTTGTTGATCGGCTTTTGGAATCACAAACAATCTGCCAACCGTGCCGCAATGAAGGCTTTCATTGTGAATCGCGTCGGGGATTTTGGCCTGGCGCTTGGTATATTCACAATCTTCGCACTGTTTGGTACCGTTCAATTTGATGAGATTTTCGCTCTTGCGCCCGAGATGGCGTCGGCCAGCTTTAATTTCGCGGGCTATGAATTGCACGCGCTGACACTTGCTTGCTTACTGCTCTTTGTCGGCGCGGTGGGCAAGTCGGCACAGTTGGGCTTGCATACATGGCTTCCCGATGCGATGGAAGGGCCGACACCTGTTTCCGCGCTTATTCACGCAGCGACAATGGTTACGGCAGGTGTATTTTTGGTTGCACGTTTCTCGCCTGTATTTGAGTTTGCGCCCACAGCTCTCGAAGTTGTGACGATCCTCGGTGGGCTTACGGCAATTGTTGCTGCGACGATCGGGATGACGCAATTTGATATCAAGCGCGTTATTGCCTATTCCACGATGAGCCAGCTGGGCTATATGTTTTTCGCACTCGGTGTTTCCGCATATTCTGCAGCTATGTTCCACTTAATGACGCACGCCTTTTTTAAGGCTCTGCTTTTCCTCGGTGCTGGATCTGTTATTCATGCGATGAGTGATGAACAGGATATGCGTAATATGGGTGGTATCTGGCGTAAAATTCCGTGGACATACGCATTTATGTGGATTGGCTCGCTTGCACTTGCGGGGCTGCCTCTGTTCGCAGGCTACTATTCCAAAGATATGATCTTAGAGGCTGCTTATGCGGATCACTCATTCCAAGGTAACTTTGCTTTCTGGCTTGGTATTGCCGCAGCTCTTTTGACGGCCTTTTATTCATGGCGCTTGATTATCATGACATTCCACGGCAAGCCACGCGCATCCAAAGACGTTATGGCACATATCCATGAGTCTGGCCCTGTTATGCTTATTCCTCTGGGGATTTTGTCGATTGGCGCACTGTTTTCAGGCTGGTATTTCTACGAATATTTTGTTGGTCATGAGCGCTTGCATTTTTGGGGAGAAAGCCTGTTCGTCTTACCAGCCAATGATACGGTTGAGGCTGCACATCACGTTCCTTATTGGGTGAAGAAATTGCCTATTGCTATGGGGCTACTCGGTATTGCGCTGGCGTATCTTTGTTATATGTTCGTTCCCGCTATTAAGGACTTTGTCGGCAAGATGTTGAAGCCCGTCCATAAGTTGTTCTTTAACAAATGGTATTTTGATGAGCTATATGACAGCGTCTTTTTGAAGAACGCCTGGAATGGTGGGTTGCTATTCTGGAAATGGGGCGACCAAAACACCATTGATCGCTTCGGGCCAGACGGTCTGGCAGGTCTTTCGCAAAGGATTGCTGGATGGCTGAGCCGTTTCCAGACAGGGTATATCTTCCAATATGCTTTCATAATGATGCTTGGGGCGATTGCGATTCTGAGCTGGATTTTATACAGGAGCGGAGGGGGCTTCTAAGATGGGCGTAGATTTTCCACTATTAAGTTTAATCACTTTTTTGCCTTTAATCGGTGCGTTTTTTATTTTGACGATCCGCGGCGAGCAAGAAGATGTTGACCGTAATGCGCGCCATGCTGCGCTTTTTACCTCATTGTTTACAGCAGCGCTATCAATCTATGCGCTTTTGATCTTTAATCCGTCTTCGGCTGACTTTCAGTTCGTTGAGAAAGTTGAGTGGCTTCCAGCCTTTGGCTTGACGTATAAAATGGGCGTGGACGGTGTGTCCTTTTTCTTTGTGTTACTCTCAGCCTTATTGACACCTGTTTGTGTTCTTGCGAGCTGGACAAGTGTTAGAAAGCGCGTCAAACACTACATGATAGCGTTCCTCGTACTTGAAACGCTTATGATCGGAACGTTCTGCGCGATGGATGCGTTTTTGTTCTATGTTTTCTTTGAAGCGGTATTGATCCCGATGTTCCTCATTATAGGTATTTGGGGTGGTAAGAGGCGTGTTTACTCCGCTTATAAGTTTTTCCTCTTTACGCTTTTGGGCTCTGTTTTGATGCTGTTGGCTATGATTTATATCACGACACAAGCAGGAAGCAGTGATATAGAGGTTTTGAGCCAGACAGTCTTTGACCCGTCTGTGCAGACATGGCTATGGTTGGCGTTCTTTGCGTCATTTGCAATTAAAATGCCGATGTGGCCGGTACATACATGGCTCCCTGACGCTCATGTCGAGGCGCCAACCGCCGGTTCCGTTATTCTTGCGGGTGTTTTGCTTAAAATGGGTGGCTATGGTTTCTTGAGGTTTTCACTGCCGATGTTTCCTGATGCCAGTGCTTATTTTACGCCGATGGTAATGGGATTGTCTGTTGTTGCTATTATTTACACCTCTCTAGTTGCGCTTGTTCAAACGGATATGAAAAAGCTGATTGCTTATTCCTCTGTTGCCCATATGGGATATGTGACCCTCGGTATTTTTACTGCTAATATCTATGGTATACAGGGTGCCATCTTCCAGATGATTTCTCACGGTGTTGTTTCAGCGGCGTTGTTCTTGTGTGTCGGTGTCGTTTATGATCGTCTCCACACAAGAGAGATATCTGCCTATGGTGGTCTCGTTAAGAATATGCCGCGTTATGCGACAGTATTTATGATCTTCATGCTTGGCTCTGTTGGCTTGCCCGGTACGTCCGGATTCATTGGCGAGTTCTTGTCTTTGCTTGGTGCATATCAGGTCAGCACAACGCTTACGATTTTTGCCGCCACGGGGTTGATATTTGGTGCTCCTTATATGCTTTGGCTATACAGAAAGGTTGTCTTTGGTGCGCAGGATAATAAGGATGCCGCCCAGATGTTGGATCTTAGCTGGCGGGAGAAAGTCATCCTCGTGCCGATGGCTATGGTTGTTATTATTCTGGGTG
This sequence comes from uncultured Alphaproteobacteria bacterium, assembly GCA_964010795.1. Classification (GTDB taxonomy): domain Bacteria; phylum Pseudomonadota; class Alphaproteobacteria; order Micavibrionales; family UBA9664; genus CAXGMH01. Next base: position 4,315 of record CAXGMH010000066.1, on the reverse strand, counting down.
TTTTCCCGGGGCTTGTCCTTGACCGTACTGAGGCCAGCGCACAGCGCATCATTTCACAATATGAACAAAAATTAGAAGAGAATATTGAGCAAGGAGAAGGGCTTTAAGTTATGGATCAGTTTGCCCTCATTCGTAGTTTGAATTTCGCCGTTCCGGAAATATTCTTGGCAGTTGCCGCCTTGATTGCTCTGGTTTACGGCGTATTTAAAAAAGACAACGATATCATGGATATGCATAAGGGAGCTATGAGCGCTCTGGTTTTGACGGCGTGCCTTGTTGTTTTGTCTCTCTTTACGCATGCCGGTACAGGCTTTTCGGGGATGTTTACCACCAATGCATTTACGGATGTGTTTAAGCTGTTGCTGGTGTTTTCTTCTGTCGCTACTTTGGCCATCAGTTTGCCTTATCTGCGCCAGAATAATATAGCCAGATTTGAATATCCTGTTCTTATTATGACATCTGTTTTGGGTATGTTTATTATGATCTCCGCAGGATCAATGCTCACTTTCTATCTAGGGTTGGAACTGCAATCTCTCAGCCTTTATATTCTCGCGGCATTTCGTCGTGAGAGTAGCCTGTCTTCAGAAGCAGGTCTTAAATATTTCGTCCTCGGAGCGTTATCTTCGGGCTTTATGCTTTTTGGTATTTCTTTGATTTACGGCTATTCCGGATCCGTTATGTTTGATTCAGTCGCGATGGCTGTTTACGCTATGCTTGAGTTGGACGGTGTTGTTAATCAAGGGCTTCTTCTCGGTCTGGTCTTTTTGCTTGCAGGTCTTGCTTTCAAGATATCGGCAGTGCCGTTCCATATGTGGACGCCTGATGTTTATGAAGGCTCACCGACAACGGTCACGGCATTCTTTTCCGTTGTTCCGAAGCTGGCAGCCTTTGCTATCTTAATACAGTTGCTGTTTGGCCCATTTGCAGCGCTTTATTCCGAATGGTCGCAAATTGTTTGGTTCATGGCTGCTGCGTCAATGGTATTGGCTGCATTTGCTGCCTTGCGTCAGAACAATATTAAGCGCCTCATGGCTTATAGTTCCATAAGTAATGTCGGCTTCGCTCTGATCGGTGTCACGGCAGGATGGGTTGGGCTTGAAGCAGTGGTTACATATCTTGTTATCTATATGGTCGGTACATTGGGATTATTTGCCTTTATCCTGTGTCTGAATAAAGAGAATCAGCCTGTTGAAAGCATTTCTGATCTAGCCGGGCTTTCAAAGACTGCACCAGCCTTATCAATAAGTGCGGCAGTTTTATTGTTCTCTGTGAGCGGTATTCCACCAATGGCTGGTTTCTTTGCCAAGTTAGCGATCTTCCTTGCTGCAATTCAGTCTGGTTTGATTGTGCTTGCGGTACTCGGTGTTTTGGCATCTGTGGTTTCTGCCTTTTATTATTTGCGCTTGATTAAGGTGATGTTCTTTGACGAGGGAGATGTCAGTATCGATTCTGATTATGGTCTCGGCAAGCCTGTTGTTCTGACGATGTCTGTTGTCTTTACCTTAGGCTATATCTTTATGCCTGAGCCTGTGAGTGATATCGTTCGTTTCGCGATCTTGCCATTGTTATAAAGCCAATGTTTGAGGTCAAACATTTCGAGGAAATAGGCAGTACCAATACGGCTCTTATTCAAGATATTGAGTCTGGACAAGCGTCATCGAATATATGTTACCACACAGATCGCCAGACAGCGGGGCGCGGACGGTATAATCGTATTTGGTCGGACGGGCAGGGTAATCTCATGATGTCTTTCTCCCTTTATTATCCCGACTTCCAAAAGCGTGGCTTTCTGTCTTATATTATGGCGGTTACTCTGCATGAGGCTATATCTTCATTCATAGCAGAGCATAGCGGCGATAAGCCGAGGCTTGAGATTAAATGGCCCAATGACATCCTTTTGAACAGACAGAAATTGTCCGGTATTTTAATCGAGGCGACGGGCGAGTATTGTGTGATCGGTATGGGGGTAAATATAGCACAGGCTCCGAATGGTGCTGCGCGTCTGGCTGATTACACGAATGCATCTGTATCGCCTGTGATACTACGGGATAAAATACTGGAAACAGTTGAAGCTAAATTGGCGTTGTTTGAACGAGAGGGTTTTGAGCCTATTGCCGCTCAGTGGCAGGCATTATCACTAGCAAAGGGAACTGAAATATCAGTCTCTTTACGTCATGATAAAATAGAGGGAACAATAGAAGGGCTTGATCCGCAGGGGCGTCTTGTCGTAAATAAGCGGGATGGAAGCTCGGCCACATTATCATCCGGCGATGTTTTCCTGTTGACCGATAAGGATTGAAAATATGTTACTCGCCATTGATATAGGCAATACGAATAGTGTTTTTGCACTTTATGACCTTCAAAGCCAGTCTCAAGAGCCAGGCCACCTTTGGCGCTTCCAGACCAATGCAGGTAAGACAGAAGACGAGTTTGCTGCCGCTCTCACTGAACTGTTTCGCGCGAATGATCTTAATATGGCGGATGTCGAGCATATATTTATTGCTTCTGTTGTACCAGATGCGGATTTTGCTATGGCAAAACTGGCCAGAAATTATTTTGGGTGTGAGCCTGTATTCTTTAAGCAAGAGCTTTTTAATCTCGATATCGCAATTGACCTTGAACGTCCGTCAGAGCTGGGTGCAGATCGTCTTTTAAATGCTATTGCTGTACGCGAAAAATATGGTAGTCCGGCAATCGTGATTGATTTTGGAACGGCGACAACGTTTGACGTTCTTAAGCAAGGTACGGAAAGAGATGTTTATGCGGGCGGCATTATTGCTCCCGGTGTTAATCTCTCTCTCAAGGCGCTTCATGACGCAGCAGCAAAATTGCCGCATATTGAAGTCAAAGCACCAGAGAATATTATTGGCCGTAATACAGTATCGGCGATGCAATCAGGTGTTTATTGGGGCTATGTCTCAATGATAGAAGGACTTATAAAGCGACTGCAAGACGACCTTGGGGCCAAATCGCAGATTATAATGACAGGTGGATTAGCACCTCTTTTTGCTAAAGGGTTAAGCTTTGAGGCAAAGACAGATCAGTCCCTTACGCTTTATGGGATGAAATATCTGTTTGACCAGAACCGTACTGCCTTTGACAAGCAAAGCGAGGCTGCGTAATGGGGAATGTCTTATTGAAACAGCCAAAGCTTGATAAGGGCAAACTTTATTTCTTGCCCCTTGGCGGTTGTGGCCATTTTGGTGCGAATTTGAATTTATATCATTTGGATGGGCAGTGGCTTGCCATCGATTGCGGAATGGGATTTGCGGATGAGCGTTTTCCCGGGGTTGATATCCTCTTGCCCGATCCAAGTTTTATCGAAGAACGCGCAGATAAGCTTGCTGGGCTTATAATAACGCACGCGCATGAAGACCATATCGGCGGTGTTGCTAATTTATGGCCGCGCTTGAAGTGCCCTGTCTATGCGACACCTTTTACGATGGAGGTTCTGAAACGAAAACTGAGCGAAGTGCCTCATGGTGATGATGTGCCTTTGTGCGAGGTTGAAAAACAGGGACGCGTAAATATTGGGCCGTTTGAAGTTGAGTGGATTAACATGGCGCATTCTATTCCCGATACATCATCGCTGTTTTTGCGTACGAAGGTTGGGAATATCTTACATTCCGGTGATTGGAATTTTGATCCCAAACCCGCGGCAGGGACACCATCCGATGAAAAACGCCTTAAGGAATTGGGAGATGAAGGTGTATTGGCCTATGTCGGAGATTCGACAAACTCGCTGGTGATAGGAACATCTGGCTCAGAAGATGATTTGGTGCCTGATTTTATGAGGCTGTTTTCCGAGGCAAAAGGTAAGATTGCCGTAACACTTTTCTCTTCGAACATCGGCCGCCTAAAAACTGTTATAAAAGCCGCTAAGGCTAGTGAGCGTTCTTTGTGTCTGGTCGGCCGCTCTCTTAAGAATATGGCTGATATCGCTCTTAAGTTCGATCTGATAAAAGATGATGGTATCTTCGTTACAGAAGACGAAGCTGCATATTATCCGGATAACCGTATCGCTTATGTAATGACCGGATCACAAGGGGAAGGGCGGGCACAGCTTCCTAAGGTTGCAAGAGGGGAGCATCCGACTGTGAAACTCGGAGAGGGCGATCGCGTTCTGTTTTCTGCTCGTGCTATTCCGGGTAATGAGCGAGCGATTATCGATATGCGTAATGCGCTTATAAGCCTCGGGGCAGAAGTTATCACACCAAAGGAAGCCCATATCCATGTGTCTGGGCATCCTGCGCGCGATGAAATTGCACATATGTTCCAGCTTACACGTCCCAATGCCGTTATCCCGGTGCATGGA
>CAXGMH010000065.1:0-11137 GCA_964010795.1 uncultured Alphaproteobacteria bacterium | reverse complement strand
GATGGTTTCTTCTTCCGTGACCAGCACGTCGCAATTGTCGGCGGCGGTAACTCTTCCGTAGAAGAAGCCTTGTTCCTGACGAATTTCGCCAAGAAAGTCACACTAATCCACCGCCGCGATTCTTTGCGTGCTGAAAAAATCATGCAAGAGCGTCTATTCGCACATGAAAAAATCGATGTGATCTGGGACACAGTGGTCGAGGAAGCCAATGGTATCATGCCGGGCGGCGAAGGTATGCCGGCTCTAAAATCTATCAAGCTGCGCAACATAAAAACGGATGACGTAACAGACTTTGAAGTTGACGGCTTTTTTGTTGCAATCGGTCATGACCCTGCAACAGAGCTGTTCAAAGGAAAGTTGGACATGGACAGCGAGGGCTATATCAAAAAAGCTCCCGACTCAACAAAAACAAATGTACCCGGCATTTTTGCCGCTGGTGATGTCTCCGATAAAGTCTATCGTCAAGCAGTAACAGCCGCAGGCATGGGATGTATGTCGGCACTTGAAGCTGATCGTTTTCTGGCTGAACACGCGTCCGAGAAAAACGCAGAAGCGGCTTGATATATCACGTTCAAGCTAACGACTATCAGCCGCGAACAGTTTCGGACAGGCCTTAATTAATGGCATTTAAACGCCTATATTAAGCGACTTCAGCACGCATAAGATGATTATGCTCCCAAAGCTCCGCTAGAATAGACGCCATACGGTCGACTTGTTCGACCGTATGCGCAGCCGTCGCTGTCAAACGAAGCCGCTCCGTTCCCTTGGGCACTGTGGGATAGTTAATCGGCTGCACATAGATATTGAAGCTATTAAGCAAAATATCCGTCACATCCTTGCAGCACGTCGCCTCGCCGACAATCAACGGAACGATATGGCTCTCACCATCGAGGAACGGCAATCCACCATTGCGCAAATGTGTCTTAAGCCGTGTCACATTAACCTGTTGACGCTCTCGCTCGACATTGGAGACCTTAAGATATTCAACACTTGCCAAAGCACCCGCTGCAATGGCTGGCGGCAAGGCCGTTGTAAAGATAAAGCTTGAAGCATAAGAGCGCACAGCATCTATCAAGCGCTTTGATCCGGTTATAAATCCCCCCATAACGCCATAAGCTTTGCCGAGAGTACCTTCAATAATATCAATATGATCCATAACGTCTTCGGCTTCGGCAACACCGCCGCCTCTCGGCCCATAAAGCCCGACACCATGTACTTCATCCAGATAGGTCAGAGCCCCGTACTTCTTCGCCAACGCAGCGATCTCACGGATTGGCGCGATCGTTCCTTCCATTGAATAGACAGATTCAAAGGCAATAATCTTAGGGCGTTTCGAGTCTTTGGATTTCAGTATTTGCTCAAGGTGATCCAGATCATTGTGACGGTAGATATGCTTTTCCTGTTTCGATCCACGAATACCCGCAATCATAGATGCATGATTAAGAGCATCAGAGATAACGACACAATCAGGCAAAAGCCCCGCCAATGTGCTCAAACTCGCCTCATTAGAGATATAGCCGGAGGTAAAGACAAGGGCACTATCCTTGCGATGCAGATCAGCCAGAGAGTCTTCCAGATCACATATATATTTATGTGTGCCGGAGATATTGCGCGTACCGCCGGCTCCCGCTCCGCTCTTACGAATAGCGTCTACCATCGCATTCATGACAATCGGATTTTGCCCCATGCCAAGATAATCATTCGAACACCACACACTTACTTCGCGTGGCTCGCTTTGTTCATCTGCGTAATAATGTGCCTGAGGAAAACGCCCTTGAATCCGCTCAAGATTAGCGAAATGGCGGTAATTTCCCGCCTCTTTAAGCACGTCGATCTTATCTTGGAAAAAATTGTCGTAGTTGAAAGTCATTCTCAATTAAGCCTTTGATTTTCTTTGCAAAAACCACTATAGACCAGAAAATAAAAATTCCAAAGGTGAAAAATTCCTTTGCTCCGCTCGCACAAAGCGATTATAAAAGCGTTATGACATTTAGAACAAAAACAGTTATAGCGCTCCTTGCCACCACTCTCGTCGTTTCGGCCTGTCACCATCAACCACGCAAAATGGAGCATGGCGACTACTGGCAGCGCAAGCAGGCACCTTCCGCCCTTTACCTTAAAGGGCCAAAGGCACAGCATCGCCTTCACAAAGATATTGCCGGCTGCACAGTCGAGATACGCGAACTTCAGCGTCTGGGCTCTATCCGCGAAGCGATCCCACCAAAGGCAGGGGAACGCCGCTCTGATGGCGCAAAACCGGGTGGACGTGTTGCAGGCTTTGACAGTCCCGATCGCGATGGCGCCAACTTCATCAGCTACCATGACTATGCCGATTTCGAAGGCTGCATGGATCATAAAGGCTGGGAACGTATGAAATTTGTGCCACATGATGCTGCCGAGCACGCTCAGGATAACTGGTACAAGACAATCATCGCTCCAACTATGCGCGACTCTCAAAGCGCAAATTATGGCGATGAATATTCTTCAGAAGCCGATTACAGCGACCTCAATCAATAAAATTGGAAATAGCGAATTCGCTTTCTAACGATTGCGCATCAGCTCAACAAAACCTCTATACACAGTATCGGTCGTAAGGCTGTCCATTAAGGAATGATCGAGCGTTTTGGGATCATACCCTTCGAAGTCTGTTAGCTCCGCAAAAGTCTCTGGCGTGCTGGCAAAAGCAGTATGCTCGCCCCAAGGCGCATAAAGATGCGGCCAGCTCGGCCCAAACAGCCCAAATGTCGGGATCCCCGCAGCCGCAGCCAAATGCATCAATCCGGAATCATTGCCCAAATAAGCCTGACAGCGCCTGAGCGCTGCACCAGCCGTGCCTGGATCGGTCTTAGCAATCATGTCAATTCGTGCCTCCGGCTCAACCGACTCTAACACCGGATAGGACAAAGTCTCTTCACCGGGCGCAGCAAAAACCGCCAGACGACAACCCGGCATAGGGCCGTCCTTTGCACGGATACGTGAAATCACCTCGATAAAACGATCCTGAGCCCATGTTTTCCCGATCCAGTTTGCCGCAGGGCCGACCGCCAAAACAGGTGCCCCCTCAGGAATAAAATCTTCTGCACGGCGCATTTGCTCATCCGATACCCAAACCCTTGGCGCAGGCGGGACGGCCAATCCAACGACTTGTGCATTTTGCTCGACCTTGTGCGCGCGGCGATTGACATGAGGACCAAAAATATAACGGCTCTTTGCCATTATAAGCCTTGAAACAGCAGAATTACGAAGGTCAATCACCATATCCCACGGTGTACCGACAACGTGTTTCCAGAGCTTAAACCAATGCCCTGCCCGCTTTTGTTTCTTTAAAGAAATAATCTCATCAACATTAGGCGTTCCCTCAAATAGAGAGGTTGCCAAAGGGCCGCAAGCAATTGTTATTTTTTTATCCCCATAGTTTTCCACGAGACTATCCACAAGGCCTGTGGATAAAACAGCATCACCAAGACGGTTCGAAGTAATAAAGAGGATCTTGCCAGACATACGAATTAGGCTATCTTGAATACCATGAACACTCAAGCCGTAAAATTACCCAATCGCGCACAAATCTCGATAAGTGGAGAAGACGCCACTTCTTTCTTACAAGAGCTCATCACACAAGATGTAAAGACGTTACAGTCTGGTGAGCTCCGCTATGGCTGTCTGCTTACGCCGCAGGGGAAATTCCTGCATGACTTTTTTATTCGTAAAGGCGAGAAAGACAACGCTATCTTGCTTGATTGCGAAGGGAGCGATCGCGCCGAAGACCTATTAAGGCGCTTAAGAATTTATAAATTACGCAGCAAAGTCACCCTAGAAGCAGCTGACACTATTGATGTTTACCAAATATGGGGACAAGACTCCCCACTGGACGGAGGCTATACCGACCCACGCCACAAGAACTTGGGACAGCGCTTTTACAAAAAGCCACAAGACATTGAGAACAATGACTTTAATGCGTGGGATCATTACCGCATCAGCCTATGCATCCCCGATGGTAGCCGTGATATGATCCCGGAAAGATCCACCTTGCTTGAAAGCCATATTGATAAGCTGAACGGCATTGATTTCAAAAAGGGCTGCTATGTCGGTCAAGAGCTCACCGCGCGTATGCATTACCGCGGCCTTGCCAAAAAGCACCTCTACGCGCTGGAAAGTAACATCCCCATTGAAAATGACGGCACCCTAGGTGACATCCGCTCCTTCTGCGGCAATCGCTGTATTGCCCTTCTTAAGGATGCAGAGCGTGACCAACTCCCCGAAAGCTACCGCATTTTAAACGAAAAAGAGGTATAGACCGCCGATCATAAAAGCAAGGCAGACAAGCTGAAAATAAAAGAAGCGGTCAATCTTTGTTTGTTCAAAGCAATCTTTAAACCAGCGGCATGCCAGAAGAGAAAATAAAATCACAAAGAAAGGCTGGAAACCGAAAAGTGTTGGCACCAGACCAGCTACAGGCGCGGTTTCCATAGCAATGATCGTGAATATTATAGTCAAAAAGTAGCTAAACTCCTGCCCCGCCGAGGGAATTAAGATCAGCCCTTTTGTTTGTCGAATAGATGTAAAAGCGGGATCACGAAAACGTTTCAGCCCGAAAATTGCCAGCGCGCCGAATACACCAAAACCAACTGCGACCCAAAAGCTTGCTATCAAAGACTCTAAATTAATAGCAGTCAAACGGAAAAAGTAAGTTTGAACGGCAAATAAGATCGCACATAAAAGCATCATCGCAAATGTTCTCAAGCGGATATTCCGCCTTGAAAAATCGGCCGTCATAGCCATGGAAGCAAGGACAATCATTGCCGCTCCAACTAAATTCATTGTAGTTGGCACTTCACCTAAAAATACAAAACCGAGAATAAAAACCCAGACCGGCATGGTTTGTAAGGTTGGCATTGCAACGGACGCGTCATCACGCTCCAAAGACCAGAAGTAGGGAAACCATATAAATGGCGAAGCGAGGCCCAAAAGAAAAAGGTAAAAAGCATTCGCACTTTCAATATCAAAAACGGCTGGAAAAAATACTGCGACAAACGGTAATACGACGATATAAGTTAAGCTTCCTAAGACAAGTGCTGTTAAACCGTTTTCAGAAAAATAACGACGAACCAAAACCTGATCAACAACATTATTCCACGCTCCAAAAATCGGCACGAGTAGAGAAAATAAAATCCACTCCATTGTTTAAGCCGCTTTGGAGTTTTTCTTGCTGCTTTTGGCAGGTGCAGATTTTAGCGCAGCTTGGGCTGCGGCAAGACGAGCAATCGGCACTCGATAAGGCGAACAAGACACATAATCCAGCCCTTGCGTCTCACAAAAGGCGATAGAGTCAGGATCGCCGCCATGTTCACCACAAATACCGAGCTTAATATCAGGTTTAGCCGCTCTGCCCTTTTCACAGGCGATCCGGATAAGCTGGCCAACACCGTCCACATCCAATGTCGAGAACGGGTCACGCTCATAAATTCCTTGTGAGGCATAGGCCGGCAGGAAGCGGCCGGCATCATCACGGCTGATCCCGAGTGCTGTTTGCGTCAAATCATTGGTTCCAAAAGAGAAGAAGTCAGCCTCTTCGGCAATTTGATCCGCACATAGAGCAGCTCGGGGCAGCTCAATCATTGTGCCGATCATGTAATCCAACCTAACCTGCCGATCAGCCAGAATCTCTTCCGCAACGGTTTCAGCACGACGGCGCAGAATCTCCAACTCTTGCTTGGTTCCGACAAGCGGGATCATGATCTCAGGCAAAACTGCCTCGCCCTTTGCTTTAACATCAAGCGCTGCCGAGATAATCGCGCGCACTTGCATATCATAAATCTCAGGATAGCTTAGACCAAGGCGACAGCCACGATGTCCCAGCATCGGATTAGCTTCGCGCAATTGCTCAAGACGATAGCGCACTTGCTTTTCATCAAGATCAGCCTTCTTTGCAAAAGCCAGAATATCGCTTTGCTCATGAGGCAAAAATTCGTGCAAAGGCGGGTCTAGCAAACGAATGGTAACAGGCAATCCCTGCATTGCCGTGAAAATGCCGACAAAATCTTCGCGTTGATACGGCTCGAGGAACGTCAGTGCGTTTTCACGCGCCTCATATGAGTCGGCAAAAATCATCTCTCGCACGCGCTGGATACGCTCGGCATCAAAGAACATATGTTCTGTGCGGCAAAGCCCGATGCCTTCCGCGCCAAAGTTCCTTGCCGTAACGCAATCCTCAGGCGTATCCGCATTGGTTCTTATTTTCATACGGCGATGCGCATCCGCCCAGCCCATAAGTTTATCAAATGTATCGGACAGGTCAGGGCTGACTGTGGGCACCCTACCCTTAATCACCTCGCCGGTTGTACCGTCTATTGTAATGACATCACCTTGCGCGAATTCCTGTCCGCCGATACGCATAGTTTTGGATTTCAGGTCGATATCAATCGCACCAGCGCCAGCGACACAAGGACGCCCCATTCCGCGCGCAACAACCGCTGCGTGCGATGTCATGCCGCCACGGCTGGTCAAAATACCTTTGGCAGCGTGCATACCGTGAATATCCTCTGGCGAAGTTTCAATACGAACCAAGATTACATCACGATCACCAGCCTGTTTTTCTGCCTCATCCGCAGTGAAAATAATCTGGCCCGAGGCCGCACCCGGGGATGCGGGCAGACCTTTGGTCAGGACATCTTTCTTCGCCTTGGGATCCAAAGTCGGGTGCAAAAGCTGGTCCAGCGCCAACGCATCAACACGCAAAACTGCCTCTTCCTGTGAGATCAGGCCCTGCTCGACCATATCAACGGCGATCTGTAACGCAGCCTTGGCAGTGCGTTTCCCGCTACGCGTTTGCAACATGAACAACTTACCGTTCTGCACGGTAAATTCGATATCCTGCATATCGCGGTAATGTTTCTCCAGCTGAGCCCGCACCCGCATCAACTCATGGAAAACAGACGGCATAACCTCTTCCATCGCAGGAAGTTGCGAGCCTTCACGCTCTTTACCAGCAATCGTGATTGATTGCGGCGTACGAATACCAGCAACGACATCTTCGCCTTGCGCATTGACCAGATATTCACCATAGAGACTATTCTCACCCGTCGACGGATCGCGGGTGAAAGCAACACCTGTTGCACAATCATCGCCCATATTTCCAAAGACCATTGCCTGAATATTAACCGCTGTGCCCCAGCTTTGCGGGATATTATGGATCTGGCGATAAGTTCGCGCACGGGGCGTCTGCCAAGACTGAAAGACCGCACCAATCGCGCCCCAGAGCTGAACCCAAGGATCATCGGGGAAAGCCTTGCCTGTATCACTTTCGACCAGAGCCTTAAATTTTTGGATAATCAAGCGCCAGCCGGCCGCCTCGATATCCGTATCTTCGGCCAAGCCCTCTTCGCGCTTATACTGCTCTATAATCTCTTCAAACTCATAGTGGTCCAGCCCCAAAACAACATCAGAATACATCTGAATAAAGCGACGGTAACTATCATAGGCAAAACGTTCACAACCACTCTTTTGGGCTAAGCCTTTGACCGTCACATCATTGAGGCCAAGATTGAGGACGGTATCCATCATACCCGGCATAGAAACCCGCGCACCCGAGCGCACAGACACAAGAAGAGGATCCCGATCATCACCGAAGAGTGCCTTCATCTGGCTTTCTACACGCTGCATCCCTTTAACGACCTGTTTCTCAAGGTCGGCCGGATAGCTATAATCAGTATCATAGAAATACGTACAAACCTCGGTTGTAATAGTAAACCCTGAGGGAACAGGCAAGTTCAAGTTGGCCATTTCCGCCAAATTAGCGCCCTTGCCACCGAGCAAGTCTTTCATGTCACGGTTGCCTTCCGCACTGCCGTCACCAAAATTATAGACCCATTTTGCCATATTATCCCCCTGCAATTGGAATGCGTTTATATTTACTCATAAGAAAAAAAATCACACCTCGAGTCAACGGATGACTACGCGATAAAAGGAAAAATATCAGGGATATATCGCGGCTTATCCGTCTCAGCCTTTAGTCAAACAGCCCCTGCCCCGCACGCAATATAGTATTTGCCTGTGGTGTGTAGGTGTCATCCTCTTTGTGTAAAATCATTCCCGGATACATGATGGTCGGTGACTTACTGTCCTTTTTAGCACGCAAGACAACTCTTTTGGCTGTTTGGCCTGCCTTTGAATATAGTGGGAAAATTTCAACTCCGCCAAACTTATGTTTCATAGCCAAGAACAGTTTCTGCAACATATCGCCACGATGAATCATCGTCAGCCAGCCCCCCGGCTTTAAATAACGATACCCCTGAAAAACCCAATCTTCGAGCCGAACCTGATCGGGCTTATGAGAGCCTATCGCTGCGTTACGCTCAGCATTCGGCCCCTCGATAAAACTGCCTTTCTCCAAATATGGCGGATTACACACAAAATGGTCAAAGCTTTCAAATGGCGCCGTATTGAGTGTACGAATATCATGACACAAAAACGAGACACGATCCTGCACGCTATTGAGTGCAGCATTGTCTTGTGCCAGCCTGAAATAAGCCTCTTGCAACTCAACCCCAAGTACGGACACATCCGGAAAACGTGCCGCAAGGCACAGCGCTATGCCACCAGCCCCCGATCCTGCATCCATTACACTCTGTCCTGGCTTAACCTTTACACCTGCAGCGGCAAACACAGTATCCATACCTGCCCTGAACCCTTGGGAGGGTTGCATCAGGCGGACTTTACCATTTAGGAGCGTTGTCTCAACCGCTTGAATATCACGGCTGGGTGCATCGGAAAGAGAGACTTTTGGCTTTTTGCTAAACATATAATCCAAATTCTAGCGCGAAGATTACTGGAATTCTATTATAATTTCGCAAATCTTAAAAACGAATAAATGTAAGGGCAAAAACTTTGGCCATTGCCTTAAAAAAATTTATCTTTTCCCTGTGTGGTTTTCCATGTAAAAAAATAGCATGAAACAGGCTTTGAAAAATCATCCCGCGAATGCCGAGAACGCAACCGCCAATCCCTACCAAAGATTAGCTGATTTTTTCGCACAAGATATGCAAGCGGTCAACGGCTTGATTTTATCCCACATGACCTCTGATGTCCCGTTGGTAAAACAGATATCCGCCTATTTGATTATGGCAGGCGGCAAGCGCGTGCGCCCTCTCCTCACCCTTGCGTTTGCACGACTATGTGGCGAGATTAACGAAGGTGCAAACCATCTGGCTGCCGCTGTTGAATTTATACACACAGCAACACTTCTACATGACGATGTTGTGGATGAAAGCGGCAAGCGACGCGGTAAACCATCCGCCAATGCGGAACATGGCAACAAGCTGCCCGTCCTGGTCGGCGACTTTCTCTTTAGCCGCTCCTTTCAGCTGATGGTCGCAAGCGGTGATATGGCTGCCCTAAAGATCCTCTCTGATGCATCCGCTGTGATTGCCGAAGGCGAAGTCCTGCAACTGGCTGTACATGGCAAGCTCGACATTGACCGCAAAACCCATTTCAAAGTCCTTGAAGGAAAAACAGCAGCGCTATTTGCCGCAGCCTGCGAAAGCGGCGCACTTATTGCAGGCGCAACAAAAGAACAAACCGAAGCCGCAAGAAATTTCGGCCTCTCCCTCGGCATGGCCTTTCAGATTACTGATGATATTCTCGATTATACGAGAGAGCCGGATCATGACGGTAAGAACCCGGGCGATGATTTCTATGAAGGCAAGATTACGCTGCCAGTGATGATAGCTTATCAAGCCGCTGAGGGCGAAGAGAAAGCTTTCTGGGAACAAAGCTTTAACGCACACAGCCGCACTGAAGCCGATTTCAAACGCGCCCTCAGCGCTATTCATCGCCATGACGCTATTGAGCAAACCAAGGCTATTGCGCAAGAGTATTGTTTGGGCGCTCAAAATGCCCTCTCACATTTTGAAAGCGGCTCACTGCAAGACACACTCAGAGATATCTTAGATCAGACCATAAACCGTGAGGCTTAAAGACTTAGACCTTAAGGTCGAGCCCCGGCTGACCGGGATTGTTAAATCTTTCCGTAGACGTCTGGTCGCCTGGAACAAAGTGGTAATCATAACGCAACTGCAGAGCCTTAACCTGCTTTATAAATTCTTCCACGCCCTCATCATGCCAGTATGAACCACGACGAGTGTTGTATTTTAGATCGTTTTTAATTGGTTCTTGAGGTTTGATACGGAAATCAGCCGCCGCTTTCATATCTGTAAAGCATTTTGCAGGAAGTTCTAACGTTGCGGCCAAAAAAGCAAAAAACCTTATATTTTCTCTAAAGAACGCATCAAGCTTTACACCTATCTCGCGCTCTTTGTTCTGACGCTCTACTGTATCAAGCGCGCTCATCTCATGTGCGTCTTTTAAAATATCAGACAAAGATTCCCGCGCTTCAAGCAAATGGTGAATAGCGTGTTCACCTCTTTTACCCATGTTTTTCAAGCAATACAGAGCTGTTGGATAATAATCCTCAAAAGCCGTTACCTGCATGTCTTCAGGCGGCACAAGATAGAGCATCACATTATGAAACTTCCCGACTGCATCTACATCTTGAAAAACAGAGTTGAATAGAGATTGATTATAGACCTCACCACCGGATGAAGTATCTGAAGAAACAGGTGTATCTTTTTTGCTACCATATAATGTAAAAGGAAATCTAAGCATAGAAATGCTTTTAGCCGCAAATCAACAATATGTCAACAAAAATCACGTGTAACGGATATCCGCCCCTACGGCCGAGAGCTTACCGACAAGATCTTCATATCCGCGCTCAAGATGATAAATACGGTTGATCGTTGTCTCGCCTTCTGCGACCAGTCCAGCTAAGACAAGTGCAACAGACGCACGCAGATCCGTCGCCATAACTTCGGCGCCATAAAGCGTCTTAACACCGTTTACAATGGCAGTATTTCCGACAATAGAAATATCGGCTCCCATGCGTGCCAGCTCAGGCACGTGCATGAAGCGGTTCTCAAAGATTGTCTCACTGACCTGACCGGAGCCTTGAGCCACGCATAAGAGCGCGACCAATTGCGCCTGTAAATCCGTAGCAAATCCCGGATAAGGTGCTGTTTCCGCACGTACCGCCTTAATCCCGAGGCCATCCGTTTTCTTTGCGCGAATACCGTCGCCCTCAACCTCA
>CAXGMH010000064.1:0-11319 GCA_964010795.1 uncultured Alphaproteobacteria bacterium | reverse complement strand
GTTATGGCCAAAGCTCCTGCAGTCTTGAACAATACATTAATGACGTCAGAAAACCTCAAAGACACATCTCTTGGCGCAAAAGTCGGCGAGCAAATCGCCATTGCCGTCGGCACGGCCAACTCTTGTGGCTATTGTGTATCCGCTCACACAGCCATTGGTAAAATGGTCGGCGTAAGTGATAGCGACCTTGAAGCCGCACAATCCGGCAAGGCGCAAGACAGCAAAGCGCAGGCTGCGATAACACTTGCTCTTGAGCTGAATGCGCATCACGGATACGGCCCGAATACGCAAGGCGCTGTACAAGCGGCCAAAGATGCCGGTCTTACCGAACAGGAAGTGATAGAAGTTGCGGGTCATGTCGCAGCTAATATCTTGACCAACACGGTTAACGGTATAGCCAAAACAGAAATCGACTTCCCAGAAGTTCAAATTAAAAAAGCTGCATAACAGCTATAATAGAGCTTCAAAACAGTGGGAGGGGTAAGTAGCTTTACCCCTCCTTTTTTATGCCCAGCCAGTCACGCAGCGCCACCCATGGCACGATACTTGCACAATAGTTTTTCTGTTTTTTAAGAACCGTCAAACGAGAAAGGATATCTCATGACCGCAGCAGCAGGCGCATCTGCCAATTTCACCTTTGATAAAAGCATCTATTCAGACCCGTCCATGCGGGCGCATTTAAAAAAAATCTACACCGCGAAATACGCTCCAGTACATGAACGTATTCAGGCGATGAAAGATGCCGAAGCTAATAATGAGGCTTCTAAAACGGTCAGAACCCAAGACGGCAAGATCGCAACAGAGCTAAGCGCTGCGCAATACGAAGCTGCCATCCCCAGCTTTGAAAAATGGCTGGATCTTCAACAAAACACGCTTTCCCCTTTTGATTTGCTGCAGCAAAGTAAAACCCTCATGGAACGCATAAAAGACAGCGACCAGCCACTCACTGACTTTTATCAAAAGCAAGTTCAGAACCTCAATGAGATGAAGGCCTTCTTGATCCAAAGTATGGAAGAGACCCAAAACGAAGAAGCGGCACAGGCAACCAAAACTCAGGCAGCCAATGACAGCACATACACCGGCTCTAAGGAAGAAGATCCCGTCGCAGCATTTCTAGCCTATCTTGAGATGAGCGCAGATGAACGTTATATCGCACAAGCACTTGCAGGCAAAGGATATACTCAAGAAGAGTTCGAAGCCCTCCCACCCGAAGAGCAGAAAAAAATCATGGACGAAATCCGTGAAGAGCTAAAGGGCAAAACTGAAGAGCAGGCAAAATCGGGTGAAGCTATAGTCACATAATTAGCGTTAAGAAGATTGTAGGTCGACACACAATACAAAAACACTGATCTTCACGAAAACCTCCGTGCAAATATTAAATATTGCACAATATCATTTCCCAAACACTCGATTTTGGAGTACAATAATTGTGTAGAAATTTTAAGATTATTACTTAGCATATCTTAATTGCCATAAGGAGAAACCTATGCCCTCACGCATTTTGCTCATAGGATTAATGAGCCTCACGAGTCTAGCCCTTCCATTGACTGCGGCTCAGGCTCAACAAAGCGATAGCGTATCAATGCAAGAAGATGCAGCACCGACTGCAGCATATGAACAGTCCTCCTACACCGCACCCACAAAATCAGTAACACCTCCAAGCAAAGAACTTATCACTGAGGCTATTTTGCAGGAACTCAGAAACGCCATAAACACCGATATTGTTATTAATTCTGTAGTCAATCAGAACAAAAAATACGGTGATATGACACAGCTCGAAATTAATGATCTGGATCAAGAATGGCGGACACAACGCACTCAAGATAACCAACCTCTTATTGCTGCGACTTTGTCAAACCCTCTTTCATCCTATCTAACGCGCATACAGGCGCATTCACTCGGACTTTACACAGAAATCTTTGTAATGGATGCAAACGGGTTAAATGTCGGACAAAGCAATATCACCTCGGATTACTGGCAAGGTGACGAATCTAAATTCCAAAAGACCTACCCCGTTTCCGGAACAGCCATCTTTATTGACGAGCCTGAGTTAAACGAAGACTATGGTAACTGGAGAATACAGGTGAATATGGCTATTTCAGATGGTGAAAAAGCTGTAGGAGCCGTAACAGTAGAAATCAACCTGACAGAGCTCCAAAGACGCCAAGATCTTGGTCTTTAAAAGTAAAAAATTAAGTCATACTGATACAGCAAGGATGCCAATCATGTTTAAAAACCTATCTATTCAAACAAAACTCCTATCATCGCTAGCGCTGATTTTTTTAATCACGTTCATAGGAAGCGCCTTGATCTTAAACGCTGTTATGCATTCCAGCCGTGTTGCTGAATATAATGACAGTATCGCGCAAATACAAACGCGCAGTGTTCAGCTCAGCAATGCTGCAGAACACGCCCATAGATACATGATGCGCTTCCTGAATTCGGGCGATTTGAACGACAGGAAACAGCATGAAAAGGCAGTTGAAGCGGCTATAAAAGCTTTTGATGACATCGATTCTATAATTGCTGGAACCGAGTTCGAAAGCCGAGTATCGGAATTAGAGAATCTCTACACCAAGTGGCGCACAGAAATTGCCAAAACACAGCTCAGCTATATGAGAAAACCTGAAACGGTTGATATGGCTCGCCTTTTAGAAGCATCTCAACAAAACCAAATGCTATGGGGAGATTTCCAAGACTTAAGCAATAAACTGAATGAGAATCTTTTGGAAAAAAGTCATGACGCCTCAAAAGAACTACGCTCTGCGATGACAACAGCGACATGGACTTCTGTTATCGGAGGATTGCTAACATTCTTGGCTATTATCGGCGCATCCGCCTTTATCGTTACAGCCGTATCCAGACCGTTAAAACGCCTGGTTGACACCACCAACTCTCTGGTTAACAAAGACTGGGAGGTTAAAATCGACGGCACGCATAGACCGGACGAGATCGGCGACATGGCGAAGGCTTTGCAGATGTTCCGTGAGAATGGTATTGAGAATGACAAGTTACAAGCTGCGCAAAGACTTGAAGATGAACAAAAGCTTGCCCGTGTTAAAATGATCGAAGAAATCATCGAGACTTTCAGGACAGAGTCTTCCGAGGTCAGCATAACGCTCGACGAAGCAACTGTTGAGATGGGCAGCACAGCCAACCTCATGCAAAACATTGCAAACGATACTAACGCACTCACAGAAAAAGTGACAAGTACAGCCAGAAGCTCTGGCGACAATGTGAACAATGTGTCCGCAGCAACAGAAGAGCTGACAACCTCTATTCAAGAAATCAGCTCACAATTGAGCAAAACAAATGAAATGGCGCGTAACGCGAAGGATACATCGGAAACAACGGTTGAACGTATGCGTATTTTAGAAAGCTCGGCCAATGAGATCGGCTCTGTTATCGGCATCATTTCCGAGATCGCAGAACAGACAAACCTTCTTGCTCTTAACGCAACGATTGAAGCGGCGCGTGCAGGAGAAGCCGGTAAAGGCTTTGCCGTTGTTGCAAGCGAGGTGAAGTCTCTTGCCAATGAAACAGCAAAAGCAACAGAACAAGTTCAAGAGCAAATTAACCGCATTCAGAACCATACTGGTGACGCTGTTACATTCATTGAAAAAATCTCCAAAGTCGTCGAAAAACTCAGTGAAAGCACCACGGCCATTGCTGCAGCAATGGAAGAGCAAACATCGGCCACACAAGAGATCAGCCGTAACGTTACAAGTGCATCTGAGAGCACAAACAGTGTTGTTCGTGATTTGGGGCAGGTTTCTGATTCCACGAAAAAGACGCTCGAAAGCTCAGAGAACGTCAACAGGATTGCCGAGAACCTAAAAACTCGTACAGGCAGCCTGAAAGGCAGTATCGAGAATTTCATCACGAAGATTAAAAACGTGTAATAAAGATACGCACTCACTAAAATTAAAAAGGGGCTGCCTTTACCGGGCAGCCCTTTTCTTCTTATAGAGCACGTCTTAAAAAGAATGCTAATCAGGTTTTACACTTGCCCATACCGGCTGTCGCCCCTCTCCCAATGCCTGCTCTTCCTCTTTTCTATCGCGCTGTTTCAAGTAAGCAATACGCCATCTACGAAACAGCTCACAATCAAAGCTAGGGAACGGCCAAAAGGGGTTAACGCGGTCTTGCATATAAACAGAAAGCCTTGTTGTCCCGGCATCTGCCTGCCCTCTTCTATGAAATCCGAAGGTATTGGCAAGAACAAAAGTATTCTTCTTTACCGTGAAGGTTTTTGCTTGAGGCAAACCAAGCTCTTCTAATTCAGCCTCACTTATTCGGAACGACCCTTTTCCAGTATAATGGTTACCACTTTGGGACGCATTGATACTCTTTTTATATTCCCAACGAAGGCGTGCCCAGCTTAAACGATGAGACCCTTCCACATAATGATAAGGCCCTATATCAGGTGTCACATCCTCGAGATAAAGCCAAGCCTTTACAGTTGGATGAAAAGTGTCTGTATGCAAGTCTTTCTGTGGGTCTTGCCCCAATATACCACCGTTTACGATATTCTCCTTGTAAATCAACGGCGAATGATTGGCAGAGCCTGCATAGCGGAACAGATTCTTAATCAAAGAATTACATTTCAATACATTCAAAGCAGGGGTCTCACTATAGATCGCGTCATCGAAAATTGCGCGCTGCGTAATCGTATCCCCTTGATGGCACTCCCTTAAATTGTCGTCCAGCTGCGCCACAGCCGCGACAATCTCTTCGAACTCTTTTTCATCTAAAAAGTTTTCTATCAGTATGTAGCCGTTTTTATGAAATTGTTTTCTGTAGGCTTTAGGTAACCGCCAGACCAGCATTGCCCAGCGCAGCCTTGTGATCCCATGTGCCAGCCCTATACGCAACACGTGCAATCCAAGCCTATTAAGAGTTTTCGATCCCAAAACAGGGTTATCGACAAAGGATTTCTTCTCCGTGACGATTTCAAACAAATGGATTAAAAAGCGCATAGTTGTTCTGTAAGGCGTTTCTACGCCTTTGTCATTAATTAAAGCGCCCCGCCATGATAATTTTGCTAGGTACGTATCTCTTTTAAGAATGCATCCACTGCCTTACGCAACTCAACCGATTGTGCAGCCAACTCTTTTGCTGAGCGACTAACCTGTTCAGTCGTCTCTGCAGAGTCATTGGCGGCTTGCTGAACTTGCTCAATATTTTCAGAAACTTCGTTCGTACCGCTTGCAGCTTGTTGCACGTTGTTGCTGATTTCCTGCGTCGACGCGCTTTGCTGCTCAATAGCCGAAGCCACATTCGCGGTTTTCTCATCCACAGAAGTGATCTGCTTTATGATATCACGCACACTGGCAATCGTATCTGCGGCACTACCCTTTATATCTTCGACCTTGGTCGAAATTTCATCGGTCATCTTATGTGTTTCTGTCGCCAATGACTTAACCTCATTTGCAACAACGGCAAAGCCTTTTCCGGCCTCACCAGCTCTCGCGGCCTCAATCGTTGCGTTAAGAGCCAAAAGGTTTGTTTGCTCAGCGACTTCATTAATAGCCTGAATAACGCTGTCAATCTCGTCTACTGCGTGCTGTAGATGCTCGAGCTTCTTCTGGGATTGTTCCGCAGCCGCAGCACAATCTTTTGCCGTGCGAGAGCTATCAGCGACGTTACTGGAAATCTCACGAATGGATGCTGTTAGTTCCTCTGATGCCGATGCCACAGTCTGCACATTTGCGCTTGCCTCTTGTGCAGCAGCCGCCACAGACGAGCTCTGCTGTGTGGTTTCTTGTACAGCAGAAGCCAAAGCTGCGGCCATTTGCTCGGAACTGGCGGATGATTGCTCAAGTCCTTTGATTATGATGCCAACCTTCTCTTCAAAGCTGTTGGCGAGGTTATTGAGCATATCGACGCGGTCTCTTTGAGCTTGCTCTTCCATCATCTGCTGTTCTTCTTTGGCCTTTTCAACCTCTGCCAAAGCGTCACGAGCCTGTTGCGCCTCTGCCTGAATACGCGCATCGGATTGTTTCAAGCCACGGATCACATATAGCAAAACGCCAGCCTCAACGACGACAATAACTGCATGGAAAACTACGCGTGCAAAATTACTTCCTTCGGGGAATAACGCATAGGGAAGCAGAAAGTTAAGACTGAGGTGATGAAGAGCGATTGCTCCTGCTCCGACAAGAACGGCTCTGTATGTCTTAAATCCGATTGTCATGGCAAGCGCAGCAAAGAAATAAAGATGCCCGTCAATCTGCCAAGAATGGCCCGTTAGCTTATAAACCAAAACAGCTGGCGTTAAAGCCAAGGCTGTGGCGAGTAAGTCACTACCGAGATTTTGATTGGCCTTGCCGATTCTGTATCCTGCGAAAGCCACAACAGAAAGAACAACTTGCAGCACCAGATAAGACAAATCGCTCCCCGCCATAAAGACAAGCATACCAAACACAGGAATATGCAATAATATAATAAGGAAAATAAGTTTTTGGTATTTTTGGACTTCCTGATCCATCATGGCCTCCTTGGCGGTTAAACAGGCTCGCTGACTTGAAAGCGAGACTTATCTAGTATCAAACAATTTCCTTTAATAAAAGGTGTGAACACAAATATAGCACCATATTCTGCTTGTGTCTTTTTAAAATCAAAAGCAGATGAGTTCACAATCACAAGGTTATCAAAAGCACCGAAACGAACGACAGAACCGCCGGCCGCAATGACCTTTGATATTGCGTCATGTGACTGCGTTCCGGGAGGAAATAAAACGGCATATTGATTGCCTGCATTCATAGCCCAGCCATCAGCCTTTTGTCCGGCGGACGCAAAGTCAGATACGGCAAACAAAGAAATCAACGCCACAAGCGCCATTTGAACAGCGAAAATCGTTATAAAATCTTTCATGAGCACATTCTAACTGTCTAGATCAACACATACTATTTTTAGACAATATGCTTATTTTGCAAGAGAAAGATTAAAGAGTGATAAATAATATGGCCGTATGTGACACTTATCACACACTTTCAAATTAGCGAATAGAAAGACCTGAAATGCGGTGGATAATTGCAGTCTCAAGTTCTCTATCCCGCTCCCCCTGAAGGCGTTTTTTACCGTTTGTAGCAATGGTATCTACGCTCAGCCCGCCAGTTGTCTTGAGAGTACGATCGGCCCCTGAACGCACAAGCAAGCTCACGATATCTTCATAGCCACGTCTTTTGGCCAAGATAAGCGCCGTGTATCCCTCTTCATTTCGTACATTCAGATCCGCACCGGCAGCAATAAGAGCCTCTGCAATATCAATGCGCCCCTCACAACTACAGCGGATCAATGCAGTATTACCCATGGAGTTAACCCTATTCAGATCCGCACCGGCAGCAATCAAAGCTCTGGCTATCTCGGGATAGCCCTCACTTGCTGCCCAAACAAGAAGCGTTTCATCTCGCTCTTGCAACCGTGCATTCAGCCCATCCGTCTGTAATTTTTGGAATACTTCTTTGAGTTTGTTCGGAGCCATCTCATTTCCTTTAACCAAGCATATTCGCCGACGCGTGTAAAATTATGTCAAAAATATCGCTGTGTCAAATTTTAACGCATACGCCTAATTTTCTGGACTTGGGCGTGCGGACATAGTATCACGCTTGCATGGAAAAAGACCTGACACAAACAACGGCGATAAGCCGCATTCGTAACTTTGCGATTATTGCGCATATTGACCACGGCAAATCGACACTTGCCGACCGCCTGATCCAGCATTGCGGCGGCCTGACCGAGCGTGAAATGCGCGAGCAAGTCCTTGATAATATGGAGCTTGAACAAGAACGCGGCATCACCATCAAGGCTCAAACTGTGCGCCTCAAATACGAAGCAAAAGACGGACAAGTCTATCAGCTTAACATCATGGATACACCTGGTCATGTTGACTTTGCCTATGAAGTTTCACGCTCGCTTGCAGCGTGTGAAGGCTCGCTCTTGATTGTCGACAGCACACAAGGCGTCGAAGCACAAACACTGGCCAACGTCTATCAGGCGATCGACAACGATCATGAAATCATCCCTGTGATGAACAAAGTCGACCTTCCTGCATCCGACCTTGAGCGCACACGCGAGCAAATTGAAGATGTTATCGGACTGGATGCCAGCGATGCTATTGGCTGTTCCGGTAAAACAGGTGTCGGTATCGAAGACCTGCTGGAAGCGATCGTAAAACGCCTCCCCTCTCCCGAAGGTGACCCTGATGCGCCATTGCAAGCCCTGCTGGTCGATAGCTGGTATGACACCTATCTCGGCGTTGTTGTTCTCGTTCGCATCAAAGAAGGTACGCTCCGGAAAGGTATGAAGCTCAAATTCGTCAACGCTAAAACAGTGCGTGACGCGGAGAAGGTTGGTATCTTCACCCCTAAAAAAGTGGATGTCGATGTACTTTATCCGGGAGAGATGGGCTTTATAACAGCCGGTATGAAAGATATATCGGACACAAAAATCGGTGATACGATCACCGAAGAGAAGCGCCCTTGCACAACAAACCTGCCCGGCTTCAAACCCTCTATCCCTATGGTTTTCTGCTCTTTATTCCCTGCAGATAACGGGCAATTCGAACATTTACGAGACTCACTGGGCAAGCTTGCCCTAAATGATGCATCGCTACATTTCGAGCCTGAAAACTCGCAAGCGCTTGGTCTTGGTTTCCGCTGCGGTTTCCTCGGGCTGCTGCATATGGAGATCATTCAAGAACGCCTGATCCGAGAATTTGATCTCGACCTGATCCCGACAGCACCGAGCGTTGTCTATAAACTCAACATGACGGACGGCAAGGTAATCGAGCTATACAACCCTGCCGATATGCCTGAAATACAACGCATCGATTCCATCGAAGAACCAATGATTAAGGCAACGATCCTCGTGCCTGACGAATATCTGGGCGGTATATTACAACTCTGTCAGGAGCGCAGAGGATCGCAAATCGAGCTGACTTATGCCGGCAATCGCGCTATGGCGGTTTACCGCCTCCCGCTCAACGAAGTCGTCTTCGACTTTTATGACCGCCTAAAGTCTATTTCACGTGGCTATGCCAGCTTTGACTACCAACTTGACGGCTATGAAGAAAGCAATCTGGTAAAGATGGAAATTCTGGTCAACCAAGAGCCCGTCGACGCACTTGGTATGGTTGTACACCGCTCTCAGGCAGAGCGTCGCGGACGCCAGCTGTGCGAGCGCCTCAAAGACCTGATCCCGAGACAAATGTTCAAGATCGCTATTCAAGCAGCTATTGGCGGCAAAATTATCGCCCGTGAATCCCTCGGCGCACTGCGCAAAGACGTAACGTCAAAATGTTACGGCGGTGATATCAGCCGTAAAAAGAAACTGCTTGAAAAACAGAAAAAAGGGAAAGCCAAGATGCGTGAATACGGAAATGTCTCTATTCCACAATCAGCTTTTATCGAAGCTCTCAAAATGGGCGACGACAAGTAGTCTTAAGCTGCAAGTCTTTTTATTCTCTATCTTGCATAAACTATCTCTCACATAACAAAGCCGCCCTGTTATAAACAGGACGGCCTCGGTCTTGGGTGGTAGGGGGAAACGATTGGTTTTAGTTAAGAGACGTTTTCTGATATGCCTCAAATTGCTGTGATTTTGACTGGCTCAACTTAAACTGAGGCTCTGCATCCTTGATAACAATCTCAGGTGCGTCAAAATTCATCGCAGCTTGCTTGCCGCCAAAGCCAAGTGTCTTACCGTATCCGACAACAATGTCCTCAGCCTTACCATTAGCAAATGTAATGTTGTCTACCTCGGCAACCTGCTCACCTTCCGCGTTGTGCAACTCCGCATCAAGCAGCTCGGCAACACTGTAGCTACCTGACCACATCGCGCCTGACTGAGCACTTGCATTCAATGCGTCATAGCTGAATGGCTGGGCCTGATCCATGATGCGCTCTGTTACAGCAGCGATCACATCGCCTTCTGCGGTCTGACGCGTAATAGCGTCATATTCAAAGGCTGCCAGTTTACCAAGTCCTGTGAAGTCACCATCCGCTAATACGACCAGCTCTGCATTACCTTGTGCATCGAGGATAATGTCTTCTACACGGGCAACGCGTTCACCGGCTTCACTATAGACCGGCTGTCCGATAATACCCTTGGCTGTGCGGCGCATATCGATCTCTGCCTTTGTGATTTTGGCATCGGTCATTTCGTTATAACGTTCGCCGACAGCTTGTTTGGCGTTATTCCAGCCTTCTTTTACGTTCTCTTTTGTAGCATCCCATGCCTCGGCTGTATTTTCCTTTGTGGCATCCCATGCTTCGGACGTTTCCTCACGTGCATTTTCCAGTGTCTGGTCAACATCTTCGTTATTGTATCTTTTCGCATCACTGCGACCTTGAGTACGTGCATCCGTTTCTACATTCATCTGTGTAGACGTTGATGTCTTAGCAGAGCCTGTATTGCTGTTCTCAGCCATCGCGTGTCCGGAAACAGAAATTGCCAGAACTGACACAGCTGTTAGCATTGCTTTTTTAGTAGAAAGTGTTTTTGGTGTGTTAAACATTGTTAACTCCTTTGTTGCGTTCATCATGCTCATCCAAACAAGCTGGACCGCTCTCACGTTCCAAAATTGTTTAAAAAAGATTAACCATCGGCGCGTAGACCACTCCAAAACCCCATATAAATAAAGAGTTATAGCCACATAAAAATGTCACTGGCCAAAGGAAAAAAAATTTGACACAATGCGGCATCTAATAATTCGGAGGCTTTCATGCTTACATGGCTTGCACAAAAACTTAAAACACAAATCGCACCAGTCACCTTCATGTGGCTTATCAGCTTTTTCACCATTCCCGCCGCGGCACAGGACAGCGGCATATATGGACAGCTACAAAAGGGCGAAACGATTGTAAGCCTCTCAGCCACAGAACGCAGAGAAGTTGAAGAAGATATGCTGACCGCAAATTTGAACTTTGTCGTTCGCGGCTCAACACAACAAGAAGTGCAAAATAAAATCAACTCGGCGATGAAATCCGCAATGGCTATCGCAGATAATGTTGAAAATGTCCGCGTTGAAACCGGCTATTATAGTGTTTATCCGCGCCGTAACTGGGATGACCGCCCACGCTCGGAAGATACAGATAAAGAAACACAAGATTATGAGGAATGGCACGGTCAACAAAGCATGAGCCTAAGCACAACTTCGGCACAAAGCACCCTTTTGGAAATTGCAAAGCAATTACAATCACAGGGCTTTGCGATGCAAAACCTCTCTTATGGCCTTTCAACCGAAAAGAGAGAAGAGATCACGGATTCCCTTACAGAAGCCGCACTAATTAAACTAGAGGCTCGCGCACAGCGCAT
>CAXGMH010000063.1:0-11344 GCA_964010795.1 uncultured Alphaproteobacteria bacterium | reverse complement strand
CGATCGCCTCTTTGATCGATTTATACCCATCAACAGTTAACAGATCAGGCAGACGCTCGTTAATCCTGTCAATCAACTCCGGTCCTTTAAATATAAGGCCGCTATACACCTGAACCAGTGAAGCGCCTGCCTTGATTTTGGTATAAGCGTCTTCAACACTCAAGATACCTCCCACACCTATAATCGGAACTTGCCCTTTAGTATGACGATAAAACTGACGTATAACCTCTGTAGAAAGGTTAAACACAGGTGCGCCACTCAGCCCGCCCGCTTCCTTACGAAAATCATCAGGTAAATGTTCAGGGCGCGCCAAAGTCGTATTGGTCAAAATAACGCCATCAACGCTCTTTTCAAGACACAGCTGCGCAATCTCTTTGAGATGCCCCGCATCCAGATCAGGTGCGAATTTAAAAAACACAGGCGGTTTATTGGTGCCCGAGCAGAAATAATCACGAGCCTGTGCAACGTGGTCGATCAGCTTTTCCAGAAACTCGACCTTTTGTAGGTCACGTAAGCCCGGTGTATTAGGTGAAGACACATTCACAGCTATATAATCAGCCAAAGCTCCAAAGCGTTTAATCAAAACAACATAATCTTCGAAAGGATCAGAGGTGTCTTTATTCTTGCCTATATTAATACCTAAGATTTGGCCGTCCTCACGCTCACGCAGAAATTTAACGATATTTTTGTGAAAGTAATCAGCCCCCCTGTTCGGAAAGCCCATGCGGTTAATAACCGCCCTATCATGAGAATTACGAAAGACTCTAGGGCGTTCATTACCCTCTTGTGGTTCAGGTGTCACAGTACCAGCCTCGGTAAAGCCCATCCCCATTTTAAACATTGCCTTCATACATTCAGCATTTTTGTCAAAGCCAGCCGCAAGCCCCAATGGTGAACGAAATTTTAATCCTGCGACCTCAATCGCAATAGACGGATCGGGCACGTCCTCTAACTTCGGGTGCATACCGCATTTCAAACAGTTCACCGTAAGATTATGAGCTGTTTCAGGAGGCAACGCCTGTAAAAACGGACGGGATAAAGTAAATAGAAAAGACATTAACCAGCTGTTTCCTCTCGGCTCAAATAATCCTTCGCCTTCCATGTATAACGGGCAGCAGAGATCAACGTCAAGACAGCCGCAACTCCAAGCAGCCATAAAGCGGGGATATATAAAAACGGATAAAGAGGCGAAAGCAAAAGCAACGCAATAGCAATCATCTGTGTGGCTGTTTTCCACTTACCAAGGTTATCAACCGCAGAAAGCGGACTATCATAACCAACCATCCCGCGCAAAGACGGTATCCAGATTTCCCGCGCCAAAATCAATATAGCGGCGATCAACCAAGCCCCCGTAATAGCACCATCGGCGATCAAACAAACCAGCGCACTCATCACCAAAAGCTTATCCGCCACAGGATCTAGAAATGCGCCGAAAGCCGATTGCAGCGAGAGCTTACGCGCCAGCCAACCATCGAAGAAATCCGTTAAAAGCAAAAAGATAAAGAGCGCAAAAGACAACGCCACAGCTCCGCCTAGATATAACAGGCAAAACAGAGGGATCAGCACAATCCGTAAGATTGTTAAAATATTAGGTATAGCCTTCATACCCTAAAGATTAAAGCAAAGGCCATGACCAAACAATCGATTTTTAAAGCTTATGCAGAGGCAGCTTGCGCAGCATTAGCATTAGGATCGCGCAAGACGTAACCTCGTCCCCATACGGTTTCGATATAGTTATCACCGCCCGATGCGTCCTCAAGCTTTTTACGCAGCTTACAGATAAACACGTCAATGATTTTAGCTTCCGGCTCATCCATACCGCCATATAGGTGGTTCAAGAATTGCTCTTTGGTCAAAGTCGAGCCCTTACGCAAAGCGAGAAGCTCTAAGATTCCGTATTCTTTACCCGTCAAATGTACAGGCGCTCCGGAAACCTCAACGGTGCGGGAGTCAAGATTGACCTTTACCTTACCGACCGTGATCTCGCTTTGTGCATGACCTTTGGAACGTCGAACAATCGCCTGTACACGAGCCATTAATTCCCGTTTATCAAACGGTTTCGTCAGATAATCATCCGCCCCGAAACCAAGGCCTTTAATCTTATTATCAAGCTCAGCGAGGCCGGAAAGGATAAGAATAGGCGTTTCAACCTTTGCAGCACGAAGCTGTTTCAAGACCTCATACCCATCCATATCAGGCAACATAAGGTCAAGAATGATAATATCGTAATCGTAAATCTTGCCGATTTCGAGGCCGTCTTCACCAAGATCGGTAACATCGACCACATAATTTTCACCTTTGAGCATCAACTCGATGCTTCTGGCCATTGAACTATCGTCTTCTACGAGTAATACGCGCATAATTCCTCCTACTTACCCCATACAGGTTGCGGGTTGCTCACTTCATCTACAAATCACCCTATCTGATTTATACTACCATGTTAACATTTATTAACGCCGCAGCGCAAATTTTGTTAACCTTTATTAACAAGAGCTTGGTTTTGCGCTTTGTTTAAGGCGTTAAGCTATGATAAACTACATCTATGTCAGAGCTTCGTCTATCCGATCAAATTCGCCACATGATCGCACCTCTTACCCATGAGGTGCGTTATGGACGCGTGACTAAAATTCTTGGACTGCTCGTTGAAATGACCGGGTTTGGTGAAGACCTAAGCGTCGGCGCAAGAGTCACCCTAAAGCCTAAAGGCCGATCCGAGATCCCTTGCGAAGTCATTGGCTTTCGCGAAGACCAGGCGCTTTTGATGCCCTTTGGAACACTTGAAGGCGTAGGCTTGGGCTGTCGCGCCGAGATACAAGACACTCCGCCGACAATCGCACCCGATGAGAAATGGCTGGGACGCGTTGTCAACGCCTTAGGAGAACCGGTAGACGGCAAAGGCCCGCTCTTTTCGGGCAGTCAGGCCGTGCCGATTAAAAACGCGCCTCCCTCTGCGTATAACAGGCAACGCGTAGGCGGCAAGCTCGATCTCGGTGTTAAAGCGATCAACAGCTTTATCTCAATCTGCCAAGGCCAAAGAATGGGTATCTTCTCTGGCTCGGGGGTTGGTAAATCGGTATTGATGTCTATGATGGCGCGCTATACTGAGGCGGAAATTGCCGTTATCGGCCTCGTCGGTGAACGAGGACGCGAGGTTCAGGAGTTCATTCAGGACGACCTTGGCGAAGAAGGCCTTAAACGCGCCGTTGTTGTTGTTGCGACAGGTGATGAGCCACCTTTGATGAGACGTCAGGCCGCTTACCTCACACTCGCTATCTCTGAATATTTCCGCATGAAAGGACGGCAAGTCCTGTGCATGATCGATTCCGTGACTCGCTTTGCCATGGCACAGCGAGAGATTGGCCTTTCTGCCGGTGAGCCGCCGACCTCCAAAGGCTATCCACCGACAACTTTTTCAGAACTGGCGCGCCTCTTGGAACGCGCCGGACCGGGCGCACAGGGCGAAGGCTCGATTACAGGTATCTTCTCCGTCCTTGTCGAAGGAGACGACCATAATGAGCCAATCTCGGACGCTGCTCGCGGGATTTTAGACGGGCATATCGTAATGGAA
Source organism: uncultured Alphaproteobacteria bacterium (assembly GCA_964010795.1). Taxonomy (GTDB): domain Bacteria; phylum Pseudomonadota; class Alphaproteobacteria; order Micavibrionales; family UBA9664; genus CAXGMH01. The sequence goes on along the minus strand of CAXGMH010000063.1, from coordinate 7,776 downwards.
CGTCAAATCGCCGATCGCGGGCGATACCCTGCGATCAATATTCTGAAATCCGTTTCCCGTATGATGCCCGACTGCCTGAGTGATGAACAGAATAAACTGGTTCGACGCGCAAAAGAGCTGATCTCGACCTATGAAGACATGGCAGAACTCATCCGCCTTGGCGCCTACCGCAAAGGATCGGACAACAAGGTCGATGAAGCGATCCAGTATTACGATAAAATCGAAAGCTTCCTGCGCCAGTCAAAACATGAAAGCCGCTCGATTGACGAGAGCTTTACAATTCTTAAGGCGGTTTTGGATATGAGTGGTGACAATCCGCAAGCCAATCCCGCCCCGAGAAAAGAAGGCTAGATAAATGGCTGATCTCGACCCGCTTATTCGTTTTCGCAAATTCAACCTTGAGGAAAAACAGAAATTCCTCGCTCGCCTCTATGCCGAGGCCGATAAATTGTTACAGCTACGCGAAGGCGTTCTCGATCAAATCGAAAAGGAAAAGGATGTGCTCAGCCAGGGTGATCTGGACAGCTTTGTCGCCTCCAGCGGTTTCGGACATTTCCTTTATAAGGCCCGCGCCGAAGTGGAAGAGATCAAGAAACAGGAACAGCTTCTCGATACCCGTATCGGTATTGCTATTGAAGATATGCGTGAGAGCTTCGGCGAATTAAAGAAAATCGAGATCACGCAAAGACAACGCATGGAGCAAGAGCGCAAACGCTTGCTAAAACGTGAAAATGATATGTTCGAAGAAATCGGCCTCACCCGCTTTATTTCGGGCGAAGATCAAATCTAGGCCGCTCCTCCGGCCTAGCCGTCAAAACGAAGAGACAGCTTATTAAGCAAATGCGCGAAATTGCGCGTGTAGTTTTGATTGGTAATGGTCTTGTCCCTTAAACGGCTGAGATAAAAATAAGCCGTAGAGTTCGGCGCAGCATAGGCAACAGGGTATAAATGCCAGTTATCCGGCAATTCTTCACTGGCCTGCATTACGGCTTTGATGTCCTTTGCCTGATCCCCTATAAACCAGATATGCTGTTCTTTTCCCTCATCCAGACCAAGTGATTTGATAGAGCGCAAAACAGGCTCGGCGTGCGGTTTACCGCGCTTTGTATTTTCTCTGAAAACTGTCGTGTTGAAAAAGCGCTCAAAACCATAAAGCTTAAGCACAGGGTGACCATAAAGCCGGCCATAGGCATTACTTGTCACGCCCATTTTCAGGCCCTTACTTTTCGCATATTCAAGCACCTCAAGAGCACCCGCCTCTGGCTCCACAACATCATCAACACCGATGCCGCGCGCCTGACGCACCATGTGGATGAGTCGATGCATATAAGGATTGGACTGTACATTGACCGTCAAATCCATTTCATGAGGCATCCGCCGTCCCGGAGATTGAAACGGCTTGGTCAGGATGTGTAAAATCGTGTCATAGCGCTCAAGAGAGGCAATCAGCTTCTCGCTTTTATGGCGCATCAACGTACCGTCCAAGTCAAAAAGCAATGCTGTTGGCTGTGGCAAGGTCATAAATAGCAGCTCTATTTCGTTACCAAGCTTTCAGCCATTTCAACAATATGCGGCGCGGTCAGTCCGGCCTGTTCATATTGTTTTTCAGGCTTGTCCTGATCCTGAAAAATATCCGGCAAAGTCATAGAACGCAGTCTGAGCTTGCCATTATCCAATGCACCTGCACCAATAAGATAGTCCTGAACAAACGATCCAAATCCGCCGCGTGAGCCTTCCTCAATTGTTATCAAAACGTCATGCCCACTGGCCAGATCATCTATTAATTTCGTATCAAGCGGCTTGGCGAAGCGAGCATCCGCAACGCTGATTTTATGTCCCAGACGTTGTTCCAATATCTCGGCCGCTTTTTGCACTTCTTGCAAGCGCCCTCCATAGCTGAGAATAGCGACCTTCTCGCCTTGCTGGATCATTCGCCCCTTGCCGATTTCAAGCGGCATCGGGTCTTCTGGAATTTCAACGCCAATGCCTTCGCCTCTCGGATAACGAAAAGCGATAGGTCCGCTATCATGTGCGGCAGCGGTTGCGACCATCTGCGCAAGCTCAGACTCGTCACTTGCCGCCATTAACGTCATATTCGGCAAACAACCAAGATAAGCCGTATCAAAACTACCGGCATGAGTTTGGCCATCGGCACCGACCAGGCCGGCACGGTCAATGGCAAAGCGCACAGGCAGATTTTGCAACGCAATATCATGGACGACCTGATCGAAGCCACGTTGCAGGAATGTTGAATAAATCGCAGCAAAAGGCTTGTACCCTTCAGTCGCCATACCACCGGCGAAAGTTACGGCGTGCTGTTCAGCAATGCCGACATCAAAGGCGCGGTCAGGAAAGCTTTCCGCAAACACGTCCACGCCCGTTCCGCCCGGCATAGCCGCAGTAATTGCTACAATCTTGTCATCTTTGCGGGCTTCGTGGATCAGACTATTTGCAAAAACCTTGGTATAACTGGGTGCCGCAGGCTTTGGCTTTGCCTGTGCACCTGTAACCACATCGAATTTAGCGACACCATGCATCTTATCGGTCGAATTTTCCGCAGGAGCATACCCCTTGCCCTTTTCAGTAATTGCATGAATAAGAACAGGCCCGTCATGCTCCATATCACGGACATTGCGTAACACGGGCAACAGGTGATCCAAATTGTGGCCATCGAGCGGGCCGATATAATAAAACCCCAGAGATTCAAACAAGTTCGCGCCGCCTGTTGCGCCTTGGCCAAGTGTCGTACGTGCCGTAGACTCGGCCTTGCGCGCCAGCTCCTGCAATGGTTTTGGCAGTTTTTGCGCAACACGTTTGGCAAAGTCCCGTGCCTTCACATAGGGACGTGAAGACGCCATATTGCTAAGGTAGTGACTGAGCGCGCCAACGGGCGGTGCTATCGACATTTCATTGTCATTCAAAATGACGATTAACTTTGATTTACTGGCTCCGGCATTATTCATTGCCTCATAAACCATACCGGCACTCATTGCGCCGTCTCCGACCAGACAAATAACATTTCGCGGCTTACCTGCCAGCTCGGACGCTTGACGCATACCAAGCCCCGCCGACATTGCAGTCGAGCTGTGTGCTGCGCCAAAAGGGTCATATTCGCTTTCGCTGCGCTTGGTAAATCCGGACAATCCGCCGCCCTGCCTGAGCGTACGGATACGGTCGCGCCGTCCGGTTAAAATCTTATGAGGATAACACTGATGCCCGACATCAAAGATCAAACGATCCTCGGGAGTATCAAATACAGCATGAATAGCCGTCGTAAGCTCAACCACACCCAGCCCTGCGCCTAAATGTCCGCCAGTGGTGGAGACCGCATCAATCGTCTCGGCGCGCAATTCCCGCGCCAGTTGTTTAAGCTGCTCATCCGAAAAATGCCTGCAATCAGCAGGAACGACAACACGGTCAAGCAAAGGAGTCCGACTATGTGAGGCGGACTCCTGCTCTGTATTTTGTGAAACGATTTTCAAGTCAGGCTGTGTTTTTGCCATCCATTATCCTTAGCAAGGACGGAATTTATACCGCGCCTTATTCAACAGTTTCAGTTTCAGTCGCCTCTGTTTCAACGTCTGATTCAGCACCTGCGTCTGTGTCAGTATCTACTTCAGCATCAGTATCTGTTTCAGTCGCCTCATCCGCAACAGGTTCTTGTGTCACCACATCGCCGCCGGATTGTACTGCCGGTTGTGTCATCGGCTCACCGTCAATTGTGAAACGCTCGACTTCAACGCCTTCGCGCAAAGATGCGATATGTGACTGTAGGGCTTGCTTACGCAAGGACTGTTCCAGCATTGAACGCACATCAGAGAATTTAGGGTTAGCTTGCGCGCGGCGGTCTTCGACCTTGATTACGTGCCAGCCAAATTGTGTTTGCACAGGCTCATCCGTGATCTCGCCCATCTCCAGCGCAAAGGCCGCTTCTGCAAAAGGAGCAACCATCTGATCCTGCGTGAAGTAACCAAGATCGCCACCTTGCTCTGCACTTGGCCCTGTCGAATTATCCATAGCCAATTGAGCAAAATCCGCGCCAGCCTTAGCTTGTTCGATCAGGTCTTTCGCTGTTTGCTCATCTTCAACCAGAATATGACGAGCGCGAATTTCAGTCGCCTCAGGCAGCTGTGCTACATATTGCTCATATGCACTCATCAATTTCTCTTCGCTCAACTCATTAGCAACAATGTCTTCGAGGTAAAGTTGACGACGGATTTCTTTCTCCGCTTCACGCATTTGCTCTTGAAGGCGCGGATCATTGCTATTGATCTCATCTTTTGCCTGCATATTAACAAGCTCTGTGTTAATCAATTGCTCGAGAATGATCGGATAAAGCTGTGCGCCGACGCCTTGGCCGCGAAGTTGGGCAGGTACATTTTGCAATGCCGCGTCAAAATCCTGACGTGTCACTTTGTGCTCCCCAACCTTGGCAACAATAATCACATCTTCTGGATTTTGTACGCCAGCCGCCGGCTGAGCTTCGTTCATATCCACTTGTGAAAAGTAATGTGCGGCAAAACCAACACCAACACCAACCACAACCAGAATGATTAGACCGCCTATAATATTCTTCATATTGCCTCCTAAAAATTAGCTTATGGAGCGAGACTATAAAGATGATAGCAAGGCTTGCCAAGGGAAAGTTCTATAGGACAAAAGAGGATTTTTCAGCACTTTGGTTTGGAGGCAAATGCCGCACAGCCTCTTGTGCCCTCTGCCCTGTCACGGGATGCGTCCATTCTGCTGCCACATCCAGCAAAGGATACAGCACAAAGCCGCGCTCCATCATACGAGGATGCGGCAAGGTTAAATCCGCATCGTTCAGATGCGCATCTCCATATGCCAACAGGTCAAGATCAAGTATGCGGGGCGCATTGCGCTCAGAACGCACACGACCAAACTCATTCTCAATGGATAACAGCTCTTTCAAAAGATCATTCGGTGAAAGTCGGGTCTGAACCGCGATCACGGCATTATGATACCACGGCTGGTCGGATATAGGCACAGGCGCCGTCAACCATATGCCAGAACGGGTCAAGACATTAATACCTCTGGACTGAACAACATCTACAGCTTTGGAGAGTGTGGCTGCGGGAGCACCGTAAACACTGGGTAAATTTGCGCCAAGAGCAATCAAAATTGGGTCTTGTGCGTCACTCACGACTTAAGACCAAAAGCGCACAGGACCCGTATCGACGTGCACGAAATCAGATCCACGGTAAAATCCAACACCGCCCAAGCCAAGGCCGCGGGCAATCTCTTTAATATTTTCAGTGCGGTAGCCCGGTATGCGCAGATCAATAGCCTGCCCTTTCATGTGGAAAGAGTTCTCTGCAACACCGTCCGTGTTACGGCGTAACATGGCATTTGTTTTCGGAGAGCGATATCCCGAAAGCACGACGAAACCGCTGTCTTGTTGCGCCTTCATATCAATCATATGCATGATCTCCAAAAGCTTTGGATCCATTGAATGCGTATCGCCTGTGCGGTGGTCACGCAAAACATAAGAGAGTTTTTCAAAAGCTTCTGGAATATATTCCGTCCCCAATTTAAACGGGCCGGTAAAAACCTCGCCCGTATGCAAATTACGGAAGGAAACGATGCGCGGCTGTAATATACGCGAGATCATCTGTTGCGGTGGTTGAGCGCCCATAGCCATTACAGGAGATGAGGACGCAACAGCTGCAGCCCCTGCTCCAACACCCAAAATAGACTTCTTCAACAAATCACGTCTTGAAATATTTTGTGTCATTATCTCTTCGCTTGTTCTACTTAAACTTATCCACAGGCCAATTTCCGCCCATAATGTGCGTGGTCACACGAAAAAGTCAAGCATACTGTGGCTCAACAGGTGTTTTTTTGATTTCAAGAGCCCGGCTGTGGCGGTTGAGAACGAACGACAACCGATTTACTCGCGCGTTTGCGCATAATCTCTTCCACCCGATCAGCCTCTGGCACAGCCTCCAATATAGCGTCCTGCGCACGGCTGGCACGATCATCATTGGCAGGCACACGACGAGCGGCACGGCACAGTCTTGTCCAAAAGCCCGGACGATCATCTACAGGCACAGTGTTGTCCTGTGACTTTTGATAAGGCTGAGGCTCTTCTTCTAGTGACTGTATGGCAATATCCTTTAAGAACACAGCCAGCTCTTCCCAATTCTCTTTCTTGATGATTGTTTCTTCGATAAAGGGCTCGCCACGATCAAAATCCGAAACACCTTTATGGCGCATGATATAGATATTATCACAGCTCTCACCAGCAAATTTACGCTCGCGGTAACGGCTGACAGGTCCGGCATCAGGGATAATATTCTCGGGCTCGCGCCACTGGATTGTGACATTGTCTTTCGGGATAAAGATACGAAAATCTCCGTTAGGGGACTCTGTAAACAACGCCTCGCGATTGCGAAGCTTGATAACGCGCATCACCGTGCCCTTGGGCAGGCTGGTGGGGGAATAATCTTCCAACTTGTGATGCTGATCCCACATCATATTATAAAGGTGATCCGGCACTAAAACAGAGCGATCATTTTGCCCTTCCCGCAAATCAGAATGCGACAACTCATGATCGCGCACGATATGCGCATAGCTGAGCGCTTCCGGATCAATCGGATAGCGTCCGGCATCCGCCTGCATACGGTCGTGTAACTCGCCATGCATTACGACCTTTTTATACAAATCATGCTTTTCTGATTTTTGATAAGGATCATTTTGACTGCGTATAAATCCAATTACCCCACCTACGGCTGCAAAAGCAATCACAGCAAGAGTTCCAACATCTAAAAAACTATCTGCAACGGTTCCTATTCCTGCCCCAATAGATAGGCGGGAGATAATGCCAGGTTTTAGGATAAAATTTATCAATCCGCTAATCGCAGAAGTAATAAGCCGCAAACCCCCAACGGCAATATTGCCCACTCCTGTTTCCATTACCTCATCAAAAAACTGTTTGGAAGTAATAGCTGCAGAGCGCATAGCCATCCGAGCCGTTCCAGCCCCCACCAACTGTGAACGAGCATTACTTCTTTCCTCAAAAGTCTTTAAAACGAAAGCTGCCCACCCTCTTTTAATTGGGTATAAGGGATCCCTTATATTTGCAACCTTGTTAAACTCTCTTAATGGATCTGCCCCTGATATTAAATGTGGCACCACATTTGAATTGAAATCAGCCTCTACGATCCGAGAGGCTTCCTCTTTTGTAACACCTGTTTCGATAATGCGTTTGGGCGTAAATCCGCCCCAAAAACGCTTCATTGCAGCGCTATTCTGGTCGTCAAATTCTCTCTCACTCGCTCGACCGCGCGTGGTTTTCAGAATAATGTTGTAAAGCGGTTCACCTGCGTCATTCGTTTTCCCTGTCTTACTCAAATAATACATTGCGCGTTTATTGCGCCACTCACCGGGATTTTTATCTGTATGCGGCCACTCAGCCAAAAGGCGGTCATTATCGGTTTTGAAGATCATCTCTTCAGCACCATAGAACTTTTCCTTCAAATTCTTGATGTCCGCAGGCTTGCCTTCATACAAGTCAAAAACCTGTATCGGGCGGTATTTTTCTGGGTGCTCCTGAATATAGGGCAGCGTTATAACCTCACCCTCAGCGTCACGCTCACCATTGATCGCACGAACAATAAGCTCGGCAGACGGGTGAAAGGCCATCATTGTGACATCCTTATAACGCGGATCTTCAATCGTTTTACCCTCGGGGATGCGGACATGGAGGAGAAAGAACGCCCCCTCTGATGTGACCTTCACAAAAGGCGTGATATA
>CAXGMH010000062.1:0-11669 GCA_964010795.1 uncultured Alphaproteobacteria bacterium | reverse complement strand
AGACGTCAGGCACAGTTGTAGTCTCTAATTCAGTCGTAATCTCTGGCATTAATGTATATGAAGGCGTAACTGTCACAGGTGGAGGTAACCCAGAATACAGCATCAATGGGGGATCATTCATGAGCAGTGGTGGCCAAGTCAAAGACGGTGACACATTAGTGGTCAGAGCAACAGCACCCGCAGATGGGCAAACAAATAACATCACTATTACAGTTGGTGAACAAAGTGATGTGTGGTCAATAACCAGCCAGACCACAGGGACGTGGACTGTGGGCAGTTGGGGCAGCTGTTCTGCCTCTTGTGGCGGTGGTACACAGACCCGCTCCGTCACCTGTGATTACGATGTGTGCACAGGCAGTGAGCCAGCGTCGAGTCAGAGCTGTAACACGCATAGCTGTTGCGTTCCTTACGCCGGCCAACAATGTGGAAGCAGAACGAATTTCAACTGTTGCGACACGCCAACCTGCGGTTCGCCCTGTAATATGCCGACAAGCCCTGCAAGTGTTTGCGTCATTCGAGGTAAAACCTATAGCTGCCGAAGCGACATCATCTATTATTACCAATGCGATGGTAGCTGCCCGAATTAAGCTAAAAAAAAACAATTGGACAAAACAGAGCCCCCTGTTAATCTTCCATAATGTTACGTGGTAATATTTTATTTCTAATTTTGCTTGCTGTTGCGCTGTTTGCCGCTTTGTCTTATGCGGTCACACAAAGCACACGCTCAAGTGGCAAAAACATCGCAGACGAAGATGCGCAACTTGCTGCAACACGCCTTATACAACACGCATCAAACATAGAAGCCGTCGTTCAACGGCTAAGACTCTCTAATGGCTGCCGAGAAACACAATTATCTTTTGCCGCAGATTCCGACAATGATGGAGACTGGTACGACACAGATGATAATTTTCACAATCCAAACGCCCCAAGCGACCTTTCATGCCACATATTCCATGTAAATGGCGGGAATATTCCGCCTAATTTATATGTAGGCGAGCTCAATGACGGAACACCTTGGATGTTTCACTCTCAAGTTTGCATACCGGGCATCGGTACAAGCTCCTCACCGAATTGCTGGCTCCCCGGCACAGAAGATGACGCCGATTTAATTGCCTTTTTCTCTTATGTTTCTCTGGATGTTTGCGAAGCAATTTTGGAAACTCTCAACCTCAGCGGACCAGGAAAAAATAGTGGCACAGAAAACTGGAACAGTCCCAGCAGACGTTTTACAGGCAGCTTTGCCAGCCCCAGCGTTAATCTGAACTACCCGGACGGCAACTCTGGCCGTTACACTAGCTGCTTCGAAGGGGATGACGACAATCCAGGCTATTACTTCTACCACGTTATCATACCGAGATAACCTTCTCCTCAAAAGATTAAGCGACATAAAAACTCAAAAAGGCTCTTGTCCACTGTAATTATTACCAATAACTTGAGCAAATTGGCCTCGAAATCAACCAAAAGAATAAATACAAATAATGCCAGTACAAAACACCCCTTTATCTGACGCTAAGTTTATGCTTGAGGCAGCCAGAGCGCATATTAGAGATGCCGATCATGCCTTGCATGATTTCAACAAAAGCCACCCATACGAAATCATTGAGAAACTTGATCCAGCAACAGATGAAACCATTGTTTGTGTATCTATGAAGTCCGATATACCTAGTAAGATAAAAATACTCACAAGAGATGCCGCGGATAAACTTTATACCTGTCTGAATTTTTTGATTTTTCAGCTTGCCGTAGAAAATGGAAAATCAAATTCTGGCATTCAATTTCTGGCAACAAAATCTAAAAGCTCCTTTGAACTTGCTATGGCAGGCGAGAAAATGAAGGATATTAGCACCAAAGCCAAAAATTTTATTAATGAACTTGAGCCTTATATGGGTGGCAAAGGTGAAATGCTGTATATACTTAAATCACTTAGAAACCCGGGCTCTCATCGTAGACTCGTCGCCATAGGTAGAGACCACCATCTATCAGGAAGCTTTCAAGCCGGCCCTAATGGTAGTATCGCCGTTAAAAGCCTTTCATGGCAATCATTAGAGAAAGATGTGGAGATTCTTCGTATGAGCGGATCTGGCAACAGATATCAAATTGATCTGGCCATTAGACTTTCATTTATAGAGTTTGAAAATATCAAGCACGAGCCAATCCTCCCACTCCTCGCAAAGTTCGCAAATCAAGTCGAAGACATTATTGTTGAAGCGGAGAAACGCTTTTTTAACTAGTTAATTAAAATGTCAGAAGGTCTGTAAGCCGGGTTTTGTCGAGTATGACCATTCATCTGGGCGGGTTGTTGCCAAACCGCTCTTGCGATATACCCGGATCGGAAAACTTGCGGAAAAATCAAGTATAAGTCCGATCCCTATTTTATCTTGCTTCTGGCGGGGTTTACCATGCCGAAGACTGTTGCCAGCTTCGCGGTGCGCTCTTACCGCACCCTTTCAGCCTTGCCTGTGCCTTAGTCGCCCAAAGCCATCGGCGGTTTCCTCTCTGCTGCACTTTCCGTAGGCTCACGCCCCCCGGGTGTTACCCGGCACCATTTTTCCGTGAAGCCCGGACTTTCCTCTCCCGCACGCACCCTCAAGAGGATGTATCAGGAGCGGCCATCCGACCTTCTGACATCTGGGATTTATATCGCTCAATTAAGGGACGATTGTCAAGCTTGGCCAGACCACACTCTTCTAAAATATACCATGGGAAATACGGCCCGGGATCCTGCTTGCGTTCGGGCGCGATCTCATCATGCCCCAAAACATAAGCGGGATTAATCTGATGACGGGTATTGATATCCTTTAAAAGTATAATCAGTGCGTCAATCTGTGACGGCTCATACACTCCATCATCAGGACAATGATCCAGTTCTATCCCGATTGAATGAGAATTAATGTCTATGCGCCCGTCCCACTGTGAAACTCCGGCGTGCCATGCACGCATTTCTTCATCAACAAGCCTGTATATTTCTCCTGCTTTACTGATTAGGTAATGCGCACTGACTTTAGCCTGCACATCACACAACCGCTCAAGCGCAGCTTCGCAGGGTCGCATATCCGTATAGTGAATAATCACCATATCAAGCGGTTCAGCTTTTCTGGGCTCAAAGTTTGGCGAAGGGTGGTCAATGATTTTCATGAAACTATTTCTTTAAAAGATACGAATATAAACTTATGAAACATTTTTTACTTTTATTTGCCGTGATTATAGGAGGGTTAGCGCTCATGACGCAAGGCTTTGCCCAAAATAACGCCTACGATGTTGCCGAGACCGTAAAGGAACAAAAGCCAGAGAATTTGCCGGTGGCAACGCTTGCTGGCGGATGTTTTTGGTGTATCGAAAGCGAGTTTCGAAGACTAGACGGCGTTGTCTACACCATATCAGGCTATACAGGTGGAAGCCTTGAAAACCCGAGTTATGAGCAAATCAGCACCGGCAAGACCGGCCACGCCGAAGCGACTGAGATCTATTATGACCCGCAAATCATCTCCTATGAAGATTTGCTAACCCATTTCTTTACCCTCGCCCATGACCCGACCCAAGTCGATGGACAAGGTGTCGATAAAGGACCTCAATATCGCTCCGCTATCTTTTACCATGATGATATACAAAAAAAGGCCGCAGAGGATATGATCGCAAAACTAGAGGCTGAAGGACACTTCAAAAGCCCCATCGTAACGGAAATAGCACCTGCGCAAACATTCTGGCCCGCCGAAGAGCATCATCAACAATTCTACGAAAAATACGAGGAGCGCACTGGTGTACCGCATATTCGTATGCTTTATAAGATGCAAAAAGCAAAATAGCGTATCGCAGCGCAGCATAAAAACTTTGGTACAAAAAATTGTAATTATATTGCGCAAAATTAATCTTTATGCTATTCCTAAAAAGCAGTAAGACATATCGTCTCTAGCAAGGAAAAAACAATGGCACAATCAAATACAGCGCAAAATACCCCTTACAAGCAAGTTGCTCAATTCTATCCGCAGGTTCAGTGGGATGCTTTAGAGCCTCTTGTAGAAGAGATCATACGCCTGAAGCGTGAAAAGAATGCCGTTATCCTCGCCCATAACTATATGACCCCCGATATTTTCCACGGCGTTGCCGATATCGTTGGCGACAGCCTGAAGCTGGCGCAAGAAGCAGCAAAAACAGATGCGGATATTATTGTGCAGGCCGGCGTTCACTTTATGGCAGAGACTTCCAAAATTTTATGCATGGATAAAACCGTCCTTTTACCTGATATGAAGGCTGGCTGTTCTTTGGCTGAATCGATCACAGCCGAGGATGTCCGTCGCCTTAAAGCCGAATATCCGGGCGTGCCTATTGTCACCTATGTGAACACCTCTGCCGAAGTTAAGGCTGAGACGGATGTTTGCTGCACATCGGGCAATGTCACGCAAATTATTAAGGCACTTCGCGACGAAGGTCACGATCGCATATTCTGTATCCCTGATAAGTACTTGGCACAAAATGTTCAAAGAGAAGTGCCGGATGTACAAATACTGACTTGGGAAGGAGCGTGCGAAGTGCATGAGCGTTTCACGGCCAAAGACTTGCAAAAGGTCAAAGATGCCAATCCGGGTGCTGTCATTCTGGCTCACCCTGAGTGTAAACCCGAAGTTATGGATGTTGCAGACCACTCAGGCTCAACCGCACAAATGATAGACTACGTGCAAGACAACAAGCCCGAGCGTGTTATTTTAATCACGGAATGCTCTATGGGGGATAACATCACCGCGGCCAATCCGCAGACCTCCTTTATCCGTTCATGCCAGCTCTGCCCGCATATGAAGCGCCTAACATTGCCCAAGGTTTTGGAAAGCCTTAAAAACGGAACACAGGAAATCATAGTCGACCCGCAAATCGCAGCCAAAGCCAAAACAGCCGTTGACCGAATGCTTGCCTATAGTGCATAAATTGGGCATGACCCATGCCTCACAGACACTGCAAACGCGCTTACAGCCAAGTGATAACACTCTTGAACAAGAGCTCAAATCCCTTGTAAGAAAAGCACTCGAAGAGGATTTGCAAAACCAAAGCGATATCACATCAACTGCTATTATCGCAGCTGATGCACGCGGCAAAGCGCGCATGATTGCAAAACAAGACGGTGTTCTCTCAGGACTTGGCGCGGTACAGGCCGTGTTCACCGAATGCGCACCCGACACAAACCTTAGGCTTGAAAAAAGCAACGGGGATACCATCCACAATGGTGACGTCATCTGCACGGTTGAAGGCAACATAAGGCAAATTCTTTTGGCTGAACGCACAGCCCTCAATTTTACAGGTCATCTCTCCGGTGTTGCAACGTTAACAGCGCGCTATGTCGCGGCTGTCAAAGGTACAAACGCCAAGATCATGGCGACCCGCAAGACCTTGCCGGGACTTCGTTGCCTACAAAAGCAGGCGGTGATTGACGGCGGCGGTGACCCGCACAGATACGGGCTATATGATGCCATCCTGATTAAGGATAATCACTTAGAAGCCATGCAAAACGATATTGAAGCCACGATGCAAAAGGTCGTCGAATACAACAAAGATAAGCATCCTGTTATATTAGAGCTTGAGAGCTTAAGCCAAATCGAGACGCTGCTTGCCCTGCCCGAAAACTTACATCCCGACCGCGTGCTGCTTGACAATATGAATGTAACCACAATGAAACGTGCCGTTGATATGATTGCAGGACGCTTCGATACCGAAGCCTCTGGCGGAATTACATTAGAAACCATCCGCGACTATGCCCTTACTGGTGTAGATGCAATATCTTGCGGCGCTCTCACCCATAGCGCAACAATCTTTGACCTGAGTATGGAGATCACCCAATGAGCAAAAGAAGCTGTCTCTTAACCCTTATCACTCTTGGCTGTGCCACCCTCATTACATCACAAAGCATGGCACAAAATATTCTCACCTCAGAGCGTGTCCGCACCAATGTACAACAAGCCTATAACGCACTCAAAAGCGGGGATGAGGATACCATCGAAAACTTCTTCAAAACCATGGCAAAGGACAAACTCAAGGTCACGTTAAAAACCGAGGAGGAAACTTATTCTCTATCGGAAAGAGATATGGATGAGGATGCCGTTGAAGCCTTTGCACTTAACCTTAGCGGCCCGGCTGATTTTGCCAAAAACCATATAGGTAGAGCCGCGAAAAGTGCGGGCGGACGGTTTTCGGTCAGCAGCTTCCGCGCGACAACAACTGAAAACGCCGACTCTTCTGACTTCCCGCTCAATAGCGGAAGCGAAAGCGACCTGAAAATTGAGAGTTATGCAACACGTTGTGTCTATCAGTTAAAAATAGCAAACCGCGACCAAGTGGAGTTTATAAAACTCGAATGCGAAGCCAAAAGCGGCTAATAGGCCAATAGACTAATAGTTACATGATCGCGAAAATCAGTCCGAGAAAAACATAGCTCAGTAGGTAATAAAGCCCGTCCACCCAAATCAGATGTTTTGAATGTCCGCTGTAAAGGATCGCCATAACCCGCGCAGGCATAGTGAAAGTAAGGCACATCAAGACCGCAAGCAGCACATGGTCAACCAAAGCGACAAAGCCTAATATCCAGTAAGCCACACCTAACATGATGGCCGCAACGACCCAGATCACAAAAGACGTCACCTGCATTTGGCGCGGTATTCTTGCCTCAGGCTTCTTACGCAATGCTTTACGCCAGATACTTCCGAACAAATAAGGACTATACCATAAGAAACTTAAAACCTGAACGAGAGCAGCCCCAAGAACAGCCCATATAAAAATCGAAAAATCAAACATGAAACCTCGCAAATCCGTAAAATCGAGTTAAGCGGTTTTTTACAAAACTGATTTATAGTATATATAAACTTACAGGCAGGATCACTACAAAGATTGGATTTTTTATGAAAGCCTTCATTATATGCGCATATGCCCTACTCGCTTTTACTGCTTTGCCGTTACAGGCTCATGCTCAGGATGGCATCCTAACCAAAGCAAATATCACCGCCTATTTAAAGCAATCCAATGAGATATTAGAGGGCAATGCCGGAAAATTCAGCCCCGCAGAAGTCCAGAGCTATCTCGAAAAACATTTGACCGGCAATTTCCTTTATCAAGACTCGGTCACAACAAATCTAGGCCCTTTTGGAAGCGGCACAGAAGTCCTGCGCTATGATAGAGATCAGTATATTAACGATATCCTTGCCAATATTCATTCTGTTGAAAAAGTGCAATCAAGAATCAGAGTCGGCGAGATACAAATCGGCGGCAACGGACAAAAAGCACGTGTTACATACAGCATGGAAGCACAAATGCAGGCGCAAAATGACCAGCTTTCAGCCCTCAGTAGCTCGGGCAAAAACCTAAGCTTCAGCATTGATGCAAGCTCGGACTGTATTACAATACTCAACTGGTCACAAAGCCAAGGCGCAATTCAATCCGAACAGCTGGTATGCAAATCCAACGCGACAATGAACATCCCGCGTGAATTTAATCCGTTCCAGAATTAAAACCTGACGAATGAAAGCTTAATATAAAACTGATAAAAAACGACTGCGCGCTACGCCTGCCGGGCGACCATAAGCTTTTTGATCTCTGCAATTGCCTTGGCGGGGTTCAACCCCTTAGGGCACGTCTTCGTACAGTTCATGATCGTGTGACAACGATACAGGCGGAATGGGTCTTCCAACTGATCCAGTCTTTCTCCTGTTGCCTCATCACGGCTATCTGCAATCCAGCGATAGGCCTGAAGCAACACAGCCGGCCCCAGGAAACGATCCTGATTCCACCAGTAAGACGGGCAAGATGTTGAACAGCAGAAACACAAAATACAGGCTGACGATTCATCGATCAGGCGCTGCTCTTCCGGTGATTGCAAACGCTCACGCGATGGTGCCGAGGTTTGCGTCTTCATCCATGGCTCGATCGTCGCAAGTTGAGCATAAACATGGTTCAAGTCGGGAACGAGATCTTTGACAACGGGCATATGCGGCAATGGCGCAATACGAACGACATCCCCTTTTACATCCTCAATCGGCTTAAGACAGGCCAGCGTATTGGTACCGCGACTTCCATCGCCGATATTCATCGCACATGATCCGCATATCCCTTCACGGCAAGAACGTCTGAACGTCACAGTCGGATCGACTTCATTTTTAATCTTAATCAATGCGTCGAGCACCATCGGCCCGCAGCTATCCATATCAATCTCATAGGAATCATAGCGAGGATTATCGTCCGTATCCGGATCCCAGCGGTAAACCTGAAACGTCTTAATGTTCTTTGCACCTTCGGCAGCTTTGAAAGTTTCGCCTTTTTTAATCTTGGAATGTTTAGGCAATGTAAACTCAGCCATAACGCGTCCTTGCTCCTAATTTTTATACAAAAGATAAAATAAGGGTTTTTACAGCAGATGTGAAGCCATTCATTTTATGTTTTTGCTAAAACTCTCATTGAAGGCTTTATCTGCGGTGTCTGGCACGGCAAGAATTCACCTGTCTCGAAACAACGCCCGCAATAGCGTTCAAGTCGTTTTAATTGTTCGTTGTCATTAAGATCAAAACACCCATCGACACTTAACGAACACAAAAGATACTGCCCGACCGTCATGGTTCTTTGCATTAAATAAAATTCAGCATCACGAAAGATATTAGCCTCCAGAATAAGAGAATGTTTATCGTCACCAAGTGCCTCATCGAGAGATGTATCCCAATGCGCAATTTTATAAAACATATACGGGTCTTCAGGTTCCATAGCCTCAAACCGGTCAATAAATGGCTGTACAGCATCTTCACCGATATACCCGCTCAATATCCTCAGGCGCTTATGAATATCACTATGTATATCTTTCCAGTTTGTTTGAGCGGCAATCTTATACCCCATTTTACTCCATGTATAAGCACCATTATCCTGCGATAGATAAGCCTCAAGCGTTTGCACACCAATAGCCTTCATCAGGCGCATATGATTAAACATAAACTGACGCCCACAACCTTGCCCGTGCCGATCGCAATCATCAATTGTGACGCGGCCTGCCTTTGCCCTTTTTCTTTTACCTAAAGTAACATCTCGGGAATAGGAAATCAGGCTATTCCCCTCCCTATCCTTAAGCGATGTTCTGATATCAAAATAATCACACCGCCGGCCAAAGGCCTCAATAAATATTTTAGGCCTGTAGCCGCTTGGAAAGCCCTTTTTCATTATATCATAAAGCTCTTGCGGCTCACACTCGAACGCATCACGACATATCTTACATATGTCATCGACATCTGTATGACACCCTTTACCTTCCTTTATAATAATTTGCCCGGCCCATTCCGGCTTACCATCAGACACGACATTCAGATCCTGAGGCAGAACTGAAAAGCTTGAGGTCAAGCTTTTCATTGAAACGCCCCCCTCATGCCCATCGGCTCTTGTCACAAATGGCTCACCTGTCTCGAAACAACGCCCACAATAGCGTTCAAGCAATGCCATTTGCCGATCATCGTTCATATCCAAAAAAGAATGAATACTCAGCCCACACAGCAAATATTGCCCCAATTTTAATTCTTTATCAGCAAAGAAGCGCTTAACCTCCTCTGGCAGACAGGCACGGCGCAGTACTTCAGATTTATTATCGCCCAATACATTATTAAGCGGCTCATCCCACTGCGCGATTTTATAAGAAATATAGGCATCGTTTTTCGAAAGCGCGTTAAATCGGGCCAGCAGATCAGCGCTCTCATCCTCACCTATATAAGGTTTTAGATTTTTAATACGCCTTAAAATCTCATCACAACTATCATCAATGTAACTATTCCGATCAACCTTAAATCCCATTCGGCTCCAAGTATAAGCGCCGTTATAACTCGCAATGTTAGCCTCTATTGTTTCAACACCAAAGGCACGCAGAAGACGAAGTTGATTGAACATAAACTGACGGCCAATAGATTTGCCCTTATTCGCCATAGATTTAATCACAATATTGCCGCGAGTAGCGGTTCTTTCATCGCCTAAGGTAAAAACTCTGGCATCGGACAGGATTTCTTTGTCATCGCGATCGTAGGCAGATAATTTTAGCTCATATTTGGGCGGCTTCTTCCCTTTGCGCTCCAATGCAATCTTGGGCTGAATACCCTCTGGCAACCCCATTTTTACAATGGCATAAATTTCAGTCGGTGACAGACCAAAACTCTCGACCAGTTTTTCTTCTAGACGTTGGTTATATTTATTATTTCCCGATGAAATATTGAGCCAGTTTGCCTGAATACGCCCCATCCATTCCGGCTTGGCTGTCACAGAAGAGGAAGGAGTTGAAGATGCAATAAAATCTTTTCTCACAGCAGCACTCATGATGGTTGTTCCTGCCCTGTCAGAATGTGAGCCGAAGTCATTCGCCTTGCTACTGTGTCGAAAGTCTGTCCACAATATGTTTCAGCACGCCGCACTTGGTCAGGATTATCAAAATCAAACTCAGCCTCAAACTTATAAAGCTGTGTCATCAAAAGCTTGCCTAGAGTTATATTCTCTGATCGCATGAAATGCGTCTTAAACTCTTCACCATACTGATCCATAATACTGTCTAAGGCAGCCTCCTTCTTATTTCCAAAGAGACTATTTATATTTATCCCCCAATCTGCCAACTGCCATAGCGACTGAGGGTTTGTAACATCCAATCCATCCATAAAGCTAAGTAGTTTTTTAGCTCTGTCCGCACTCACAAATTGACACAGGCTTCTCAAACGCGCCCTTGCCTGCCCTAAAACCTGCTTCGTCTGCTCTTCGTCAGTGGGCAAAAATCCAAACCGAGACCATACATAGGCTCCATTTTGCCTTCCTGCAGTGAGCCTAACCTTGGATTTTCCAATCAACTTTAGAAGCTGCATATTGTTAAACGCAAGCATCCTCCCCAGGCCTTTTCCTGGCTTGCTGCTTTGACTGAATCCTGTATTGATATTCACAAAATGCCCGCCCCTACAGCCACGCTCAATACGGGCGGTTGATGTCAGGCTATATTTCCCATCAGAGCCTATCAAGGACGCTATAATATCATATTGATTTTCTTTTTTCTTTTTAACAATACAAAGCTCAAAGCTTTGATCTTCCGGCATATCTTTCGAAAGTGTTTTATAAACAAGCTCAGGTGTCACGCCCAGCGCCTCAAGCACAATAGACGCAACCTTTTCAGAATCTTTCGTTTCTTGATTTACACCTTTTGACACCTCCACTTCGGCCGTGAACAGGCCGTGCCACTCAGGGACGTTTACCGCCTTATCGAATCCTGTTTTTGCCTTTGAAGCGCTTGGTTTTTCACTCATGAATTTGTCTACTCGTCTATCAACCCTTCTCTCAAAGCGAGAGAACATAACCCAACATACATCAACTATTTAAGTTATGTCAAATACTTAACCTTTACGGCAAGGATCGCCTATGCAGATAACAAGCAATGAACAGGGCCGGTCACAACGGGCGTGATCGAGCAAGCCGATGCAGGCGTCCCCTCAAAACATCGCTTACAATAAGACTGAGCGCGCTCAACCTGTGTTTTATTGGTAAAATCAAAGACAGCGCGAAAGCCTTGTAACTCAGACATTAAAAGGCGACCAAGCGGCACAGTGTCGCCAGAAAGCAGTGCCTCCTGCACATCTTTGACAAAGGCGAATGTCTTGATGACGCTTTCTTTTTGTTCACCGAGCAGGGAATCAATACTGATA